>DAIDIX010000042.1 GCA_027451645.1 Candidatus Dormiibacterota bacterium
GGACATACGCGCAGAGCGGAAGGTGTATGAGGCAATTCTCGCGAAGATCGATCCCCAGGAACAGTACATTGGTCGGGCGTACTCCATGATGAACCTGCTTGATTTTGTTGCTGACCATCGTTCAGCCCTGCAGGTATACAAGGATCCTTCTGTTCGCGTTGCACAGGATTTTCCACGATTCCGTCCTGTCGTAGTCTGGCAGGAGGAAACGCAGAGCTGGCACCCCTCACTTGCCATACTCCCAGATCAGGAAGACCCATCGTCACGTTCCGAGTTTCACGTTCTCTCACCAAAGGGCTCCCCTGCAGGAGTCGAGAATGTCCCGAAAGAACATGTGCTGGAGAAGAGATATGGCACTGCTCAGCGGTGGGCGCTTCTCGTCTACCTCACCATGAGGTTTGTTCGCCGGTGCAGCGAGATGATTCAACCTGAGGAGGAACTCACTCCCGAACGGCTTGACGCCCTTGTGAATGACCCATGGCTCGACACAACTGCACGCACAATGCTGCAGCTGGGCAAAAAGTTCGAGAAAGTTGCCCGTGAGGAGATTCCTCTTGATCTAGTTGACTACCGGACGCCATATGCACGGCCGAAATTTGCAGCCTGGCTGACACATTCTCTCAATGCTCATGAATTTAATGAACAGCGCAATACCCATGCCACACATCTGTCAGCTGACAGGCATGAGGGACCAGGGGCTTCAGCAGTATGATGGGGAGTGAGATGGGGGAACTTGAAGAACTGTACGATGTTGTCCTTGGGGACTTGGTGGAGCATTCCCATGCAGCTGTGGCAGCAGCTGAGGATATCTCCATATTTGCGTTCTACGAGCGCTACATGGACTGGCTCGTACACACGCACAGTGTGAAGTACGATGACATTCGGCTGCCCTACGGCAAATCTGCATACCTCTGGGATCCGGAGAGCAGCACCTGGAAGATTTCTCATGTCGTAGGAAACCCTCCAAGCTCACTTGAAGGGTACAAGGGGGAACTCGCAGTTCTTGTTCCAGAACCATACCCAGCAGGAGTGCGGATGGTACCTGCTGAACATGTCCAGTATATGAGTGCGAACGTGGGACTCTATCACTCGTTCATGCTGGCAGCAGCACAATTCGCAGTGGATGCGTATGTGAATCTCAATGATCGTGCTGGTGACAACAGGGAAGCGATGTTTACCACGCTGTCCTCTGACATGCGGGTACATGACCAGGTCACAACAATTCATGGTGCAGGTCACAGCATGGAGGAGGTCTTTCACAACGTGGACAGTGTCTTCCAGACTCCCTCAAAGCCACCCGAGGTAGTTGTGAGGGGATCCCTGTTTGCAGCCTGGCTCACACCGAGCCTCAACAGAAATGGACCTGCACTCGAGATGGGAGGAGTCTAGCGTGGGCACACTGTTTGCTGCATACACGGCAATTCTCGCTGACCTTGCGTCAATGACCCAGGGTGTTGAAGTATCGTCCGACCACACGCACAGCATTCTCAACTGGGTGGAGGACCAGGTCAAGGCATCATTTGCTGAATCGAGAGCATCAGGGAATGATGGAAAGCGAACTGCAGGAATCGCATACAATCCTGCAGTGATCCGGGTGGAGGCAGCTCCTGGCCAGATTCGGGAACTGCCAACCATTGCTGTAACAATCAGTCCTGTTCCAAAGAAGGCGGAAGGCACAGTTGGTGTTCTTTTCCCTGGCACTCCAGACTCACCTGCAATGTTCAGCATTCCTGAAAGCGAGGTTAGGAAGTTCGAAACCTCGTCACCATTTGACTCGGAGATGCAGGAGTTCATGCTTCCCAGGACAGTGGTCGTTGCTGCCTGGCAGTTGGGAGTCTATCTCTTCAACGCAGGCGTGGCTCGAGGGGAAGTCAGTGATCTTTCCAACAACCCGGAAGCGAGGCGACTTACTGTCCAGCTGTACCGGAGTGCGCAGCAGTATGCACAGTGGGTCCGCTCTCGGGGAGTGTCACAGTCCTCTGCCATTGTTCCACTCAATTACGTGCCAGCACCGCGCCCTGCAGGAGAGTTCGATCCTGCACAGTGGATTCCTGCATCTATGCGTCACGACAGTCCAATCGGTCGTACACTTTAGGCGTACGCCTAACCTGATCTTTTGGCCTTCGCCTAAGGCAGTGGGACAGATCTTAAGACATTGCCAAAAAAGCTAGCCAAATCCGGGGATGCTGGTGCACAATGACGTCCACAAGGGAGGAAGGTATGAGTAATGCAACCCTGTTGGTCCACCGGTATGAGCTTGCCGCTCAGCTATCGGAACGGGTCAGCAAGGCAGCTCTCACGCTGTTGAGAGAGCACTTGGACCTTTCAGCAACCGGCGGGCGTCCGGATGCTGTATCGGCTGATGCACGGACACTGGTTGTCCGGACTGTCGAGCGCATCGCAGACACCCTGGAGCACCCTGGTCTCCTGCCCAATCCAGAAGCGCTGCTGGATGGGGAGGTACGGGCTGAGGTGGTCCAGGAACTCTCGCAGTGGTTTCTGGAAGCAAGGAGCACTGCTGACCGTATGGGAGGGGGGGAAGAAGTGAGGGCGCTTGCAGCACAGCTCAGGCGTCCAGAGTCGGAGTGGAGCAGCGAAGTTCTCGATGAACTCACGCGTTTCGCAACATCACTCGATGCGTATGTCGCATCGTTGTACGCACAGCTTCCCACACCACGGGACAGGAGGAATCAGGATGGATGACCTTCAACGAGGGTTGTATTTGGATCTCAAGCGTCGGTGCACAGTACTGCAGCAGCGCTTGTCAAAGGCACAGTCCGATCCTGATCTCAAGTTGCATGCACAGTACGCGTTCGAGTCACTCAAGGCAGTCAAGGATGACATCGACCAGATCATGAAGCAGGCAAACTCTCCAGGTCTGAAGCAGCAGGATGAGGAGCGCCTCGCAAAGCTTCTTGCCCTGCAGTTCAGGCAGCTGAGCAGGCGCGTGAGCATTGTCCAGAATTACCTTGTACCGCCAATCGAGCGGTTCAGCGTCAACGATCGCCGCATGACAAGGTATGTTGGCAAGCTCGCAAAGGAAATCAACTGGCCAGGTCAGGCACCGATCGTCTCGACGAGCTCAGATGCTGGCTACATGACGTTCATCGGCTTTTATCTCATAGAGGTTCCTGCAGGAGAGGATCAATCGCTTCTGGCACTTCCGGACCTCATCCACGAGATGGGGCATATTCTCCTCGAGGAGAACAGGTCACTCTTCCTCAACGACTTCCTGAAGTCACTGGGCAAATATGTCAGTGAGGGAAAGGATGCATCCGGGAAGGCGATAGATCAGTCACTCTACTCGCAGTGGGAAGAATACTGGGTAAAGGAATTCGTTTCTGACATGGTTGCCACATATGTGACTGGTGCAGTCTTCGGCTACCAGCACATACGGCTCTGTTCAGGATACCCAGCCCGTGCTTTCCGTGGAGCTGTCACGCATCCTGCTGACGATGCCCGAGCACGTGGTGCAGTCGCAGTCCTGAGGAAGATGGGACAGAATGCAGCTGCAGACGATGTGGAGCAGAGGTGGCAGGAGTACCTCAAGAGCACTGGCGAGAAGAAGACTGCAAAGTATGACACTGAAGTGCCTGATGTGCTCATCGATGCACTTGCAAGCAGTGTTGTTGATGCATGCACAAAACTGGGCATCCGTCCATGGACTGCACCACAGATGGCAAACGACTCTGTCGGCATGATGCAGGAAGCGTGGAAGCGCTTCCATGCGGATCCTGCTGCATTTGAGAAGTGGGAGACAGACAGGCTGAACCAGCTATGGAATGAACTTGGAGTCCGCACTCCGCGTTCATCACCACGGACAAGCCTTCCAGCACCGAAGGATACACCACCTTCGATGTCCCGCTGTGGAGCAACAGCCTCTGTCATCATGTCAATCTCATCCCTTCTTGGAAAGAACGGCAAAACTCCACCGACTGCTCCGAAGCGGGGAGATCACGGACTCGCAGCCTAGGTCATTGCAACTTCAGCGAGAGACTACCCCCAGGGTAGTCTCTCGCTTTGCGCATACTGGGCAAGGCAGAGCAGCTTTTCATCACAGCAGGGACACTGGAGCGCTGCAGTCATGCGAATCATCGTGCACTCCTTGATGTCCATACGTGAGGTGCCACTGCCTTGGCGTGTTGTCCTCGTCATCTCGGGATGCAGTGTGACCATGGGAGGCGTGGCAGGAGGCATCCTTGGTCTCCGTTACCTTCCGACACTTCCTGCAGCCATTGCTGAGGGTGCATTCATTGCTGGGCTGCCAGTAGCCAGCATTACAAGCATCATGGCAGCCATATGGATTGCTGTTCGCAGGTGGAAAGGGCACCACTGAGTTGCGAGCCCGCATGGCATGGGGAAAGACCGCTCCAGGGCAGCTCAATCCAGGGTCCAATGCGCATTTCCAGGAGATGGAGCTAGCTCAGACGGAGTGCATTGTCCTGCGGCTCGAGGAACACCTGGACAAAGGGATCATTCAGCATGTCCGGTCGCACATGGAGGTAGAGATTTTCTCCTTCGATCTCGAACTTGTCTCCGAACTCTGAAGCAAGGAATGCCACAATACGGGGATCTACTGCACCCATTCCTGGAAATTCCGGGATCTCCATTGTGAGACCGAATGCAGCTCCAAGTTCCCGGATGTGCTTGTTCCAGACATCGCCGCTTACACGTGGAAGGGGATGGCCAAGCAGGGCATCGAGAAGACTGTCGAGCGCGAATACCCGTGATCGTGCAGGCTCCGGTATCCCGTCCCACAGAGCACGCTCATGGGCAATTCCCTGGAGTACATCGCGAGCACGATCGAGAATGTCGTCAGGTGGAATGGCAATCCACACCAGATCTCCCGCAGATCGTGACCACCACCCATCAGTGACAGCAATCTCTTGTGGTGACATGTATGCTGCCCTGACACATGCAAGAAGCTTCGGTTCAAGATTCACATCGTATCCGGGGAGCATGTTTGTTTCCTCATCCCAGGCACGGGATGCCTTGACGACATGACCCTGGCGGATTGCAGCCAGGGGAAGAGATAGCTGCTCAAGTCCCAGCTCGAGCGTTGAGACAACAAACCCATCTTCACGGTCGTAGGGAGGGTATACGACACCACCAAGGGTGTCGGCTGCGATGCGGGCAAAGCCGAGTCCCCACCGCTCACGGCCACTCCGCTGCCGTGAGATGGTGAACTCCTTGGTTCCGAGTGCGCCTCTCCAGAGAACAGAAAATGTATGCTGCGACTGTGTCAGGAAGACCTCTGTCGCCTGTGCATGGCGTTCAGCATTCGAGGCGAACTGGACAAGAACAAGAGCAATCACCTCAGGAGCCATGATGGGAGTGTTCTGGCCAGCATCAATGTTTACAGCAAGGCTTGTCCTGGCACTGATGCCTGCTTTTGCGTACTCCATTACATCGTGACTTGTTCCCTTGGTGAGAACCTGCCGTCCTGCAACAATGCGGAGTGATGCTGCAAGCATGCTCACACGGAGGCGCTGCTCTCCCGAGACAAAGAGCGATGCATTGTCTATGGCATCGAGCAGCTTTGCCAGGATGGTCTCGCATTGTGGATGGACGGATCCAGTTGCAATGACGAGCCGGTTTCTCCGGACAGGAAAGGCAATGGCGCCCGTTGTTGCACCGGTCCATTCAGGAGTCTTCGCAATGATGCCGTCCTCATCATCGAAGACTGCAGCAGGAAGAGGAAGTTCTGAGAGATCAGTGATGGTGAGATTCACTGCAGGACCGTCAGGCGGTACTTTCTGTTTCCATGACTGATGAGGGTTACCCGGGAATCGTGCTTCGCTAGCCAATCACCGAAGCGACGTACCGCCTTTGTCGCGCTGTCGGAATGGAATGTCACAATCTCCGGATAGTGAACAACGAGACGCACAGCCTCACGGTGGTGATGTTCATCGTTTGTCGGTGTGTGAATGACAACGGAGCCATCTTTCACCTTGAGATCCTCAACTGTCTGTTCCAGCATTCGGTCAATGCGCTCGATGAGCGAAGCATCACCTTCTCGCTTGTCATGCAGCCAGGCTCGTGGATGGGAACGGTGGATTTCGCTGCGGACTCGGAATGAGTCAACATTTGCGGAATACACGATGACAAGGCAGTCCGACAGTTCATGGGCAATGAAAGTGAGGAGATCCGAGGTGGTGCTGATGTTGTCTGGTGCCTTGCTCAGATCCCAGTCCACAACAGCAAGAATTGGCCGACTGCTTTCGAGGTTGTTCTTCAGCAGCGAAATTGCTCTCGATGCACTCCTTGCCGTGAGTGGATGAAACCGCTTCCGGATGAACTCCTGACGGAGATCTTCCAGCTTCTCTGGATCGTCCTCAAGAATGAGGACTTCTGGGTTTGCTCTCATACCTCTACTCCTGCCCGTGTTCTGAGGCCGATGTGCCCCGTGTCGGGTTCGCGGTTGACAGTCGCTTCTATATGATGTGCAAGAAGAATGCGCTGTGCAGAACGGAAGGCAGTCATTGGAATGTCAAATGCCTCCGGTGCAAGCGAGAGAAGTGCCTGCAGTTCTGCAGATCTGGCAAGCTGTCCGTCGGGTAGCTCTACTCCCAGACCGATAGCAAGCTGCATTCCTGCCAAGTTGACTTCGAGCCGGTCATTAATGTAGGTGATGAGATCTCTGAACGTGGACAGGGCAACTGCATGGGCAGGGAGTCCCTCTGGGAGCGGAACCCCATACCATGCGATGAGTACAGGATTATGACAGATGAGTCGACGAACGGAGTCGGGTACTGTTGAAGTTGTACCGACTACCATCCAGGGCCATGGGAGGGAGGCGTGAAATCCTTCCTCTGCCTCATCTGGTCGTACATCTCGGACTACAAGATACGACCTGTCTACCATGTCCCGGATGGAAACGGCAATCTCACCATTGTCAGAAATGGCAAGCAGGGTTCTCATTGTGTCGGGAACCATCATTCCGAGATCTTTGCTTGGTTCATCTGTCATTGTGTAGGGATCTCCAGTATTGCAGCGCTCAGATGTCCATGCAGTATCGTTTGAAAGCAATGTGGGGACAGGGCGGGGTCATGTCCGTGTTCGAATCCAATTGTACTCGCGCACTTGCGCATTGTCCGCCCATGAACGAAGTGTTACAGCGTTGCGACATTCGAGCATTCACATGGGGAATCTGCCTGAAGCTGTGCAGATCTCCTCACAGGATGCAAACGATTGTGTGACATCGAAAGGTAGTGGATTTCCATTCCAGTACAGTTATGCATAGGGTGCACGATTTTCGAGTGCCATGAGTTTGAATATGATTCAGGAGAGCGCAGATATAGTAGATTTCGAGCAGCAGCAGCCAGAAAACTGTCCGTAGGATGTCCGTTCGCTTTCCATACAGTGAGGCTACGGAGATCGCAACACCAACAACTCCGACACAATACAAGGCAGAAAGGTCCGTAAGGAGGTCAACCCCATGTTTCTCGCAGACATTTCATCAAGCATTGCTTCACAGATTGCATCGCCACTCCTGACAGGAATGCAGTTCCTCATTCCGCTTGCAGTTGCCATGTCAGGCATCCACAAGCTGATGAACCATCAGGAAAGTGCAGGTGGATTCCTTGTCGAGATTCTCGTCAAGGGCGGTGGCGCGATCCTTGTGATCCAGCTCATCAAGACACTTGCAAAGCTTCCCTGATACGCATCTCGGAAGATATGAGTCCCGGACACTGCATCGTGTCCGGGCTCACGTTTGGCAGTCGTCGTTCCACAAGGAAATGCATGGCTGCAGGTATATGTACAGAACAGATGATGGCCACAGCAGTGGTCAATGAACAGAGAGTGATGGGTGGAAATGGCCGGACAGTAGCCTAGCTTACATGTGGAATACAAGTCCTGGTCCACTCCATCCACCAAAATGGATTGAGTAGCCCCTATCATGAACAGAGTCATACGAGTTCCCCTGTCGGTAGACTCCACAGTGCGATTCAACATTGGATCCATGGAATTTCCCATGAGGTCAATGGTTCTTGCTGCAATCGTCTTTCCTCTGGTTTTCCTTTCGTTTACGTCGCTGTTCAACTGGGCTCCAACAATGGCGAAGCTCACGTTCGATGTCTTCATACTGCTGTTCGCAATGACAGTTGGCGTTCCAACACGGGAAGGCATATGGGTAGGAACCTGGCTTATCTATCGGAGATCACACCATGTGCTGCCGAATCTCATTGTTGAGAGTACGAGCAAGCGGAGCAAGGTGAGGCTCGTGGGTAGTGCACTCCATGTGACAGACCAGAAGGGAGCGTTCTACAGCAAGAACAAATACCTTCGCATACTCAATGTGTACGGTGGTGTGCCACAGTTCTCGTACATTGCTGATGGGCTCTTCAAGCTTGATCCCGGTGGACACAGGGCAGTACTGCAGCTGGATGGCCCACCAGTATCACTCTCATCGGAAAGCTATGGCAACTGGTGTGACCAGGTCATGCAGTGGCTCATGGCATGCGAGTGCCCCATACAGTTTCTGACAGTTGTCGACCATTTCGATGACCAGAAGGCGTTCGAAGCGTATGCAAAACGTGTTGAGGTGTGGCCAAGGACCCCGCTCCGCGAGATGGAGCAGGAGCTTGCAGTCAATATTGCCAATCAGTCCTTGGGCTTGCGTCATTATGTGATCTTTGCCCCGAAGACCTCCGTGGATGATGGAATTCCTCATCTCAGCAAGATTTCGAAGCTCTCCCACCATTCCGATATCTCCAGACAGGATGCTGAGCATGTGCTGGAGTCCGCAACGAGACTGTCTGAAGGGTTCTCACTCTCAGTGAGCCGGCCAGACCGGCATGAGATTCAGCGCATGACAGAAAACACCATTCTCAATGCTCCACGAGCAGCCATGGCTGATGGGGTAACGCACATTGGCGACCAGTACCATGTTGTGATGACGATGACAAAGCTCCCTCCGACTGTGGAGCTTGGAATTGTTGTGGATGCGCTGATGCGGGCCACAAACAAGGGGTTTGTGAGCCTCCATATCTACCCTGTTGATGTTGCCCATGCGCAGAAGGTGCTGCACAGGAAGAATTCAATGCTTACCTATGCTGCCCAGCAGTCGTCGAGTGCCATTGAGGCACAGGTGGCCATGCAGGATACTGCAGATGTCCTTGCCGGTCTTGCGCAGCGCACCATCAAGCCAGTCCGCATCGCTCTCTCAATTGATCTGCATCATGGAGAACAGGACAAGGCGCACGATGCTCTCGAGCGCCTTGTTGGTGTTCTATCAGGGGCAGGATTCCAGGTAACACAAGTGACCTCCCCTGGTTTCCTGCCCGTACTTTCCGTAGCACCTGGATGGGTGCCGCTTGGTCGCAGTCTCATGCTCACCTCGGACGGTGTTGCGCTCCGGATGCTTCCTGCACTTGGAACTCCATTCTCGGATATCACTGCACCACTTATTGGGATCAATGCCATGACTGGTGCACCAGCCTACTTTTCTGTCTGGAATGCTCCAAACCACAATGTTGTCATTGTCGGAAGTTCTGGTGCAGGAAAGAGTGTCACAACGAAGACACTCCTTATTCGACATGTCATGGAAGGGGTGTCTGCTGTCGTCATTGACCCTGACTCAGAATACCGTCATGTCATCACTGCAGTAGGCGGGAGATATTTCGAACTTGGAGAAGAAGCAATAAATCCGCTTGAGGCAGGAATGTATCAGACTCCAGATACTGCTGCAAGTCTCATCCTTCCAATTCTCTCGGTCATGGCGGGCGATGAGAAGGGCGTGAAGGACGGCCGGCCAATCAGGCGTTTACCGGATGAGGACCAGGGGTGGCTCCACTCGGAGCTCACGGAATTCTACAGGACATGGATCCTGGAGCATCCCGGCTCTGAACCCGTGATGCACAACCTTATCGAGTATCTTCAGACAGAATCTGTGAAAAGGACACTGACTGAGCGGGAGGCGGAACGCATTCGCATCATCTCTGCCCGTCTTATCCGGTTCACACAGGGGAACAGGGCTCAGGTATTCGATCGTCCTTCAACATTCTCTGTTGGAAGGCAGCCGATTGCCATCGGTCTCAAGATTTTTGCACTCACGTATGGTGCTGACCTCACACCTGCACTTGCAGTCATACTCACGAGCATTCTTTCCGCTCTGGACCGCAGGGATGGCAGGCTCGTCATTGTCGTCGATGAGGCACACCGTGTCACCTCGGACCCCGATGCAGGAGAGGTGCTTGGGCAGCTCGTGCGCCAGGCGAGAAAGTATGGTGCAGGAGTGTGGATGTGTTCCCAGCAGATAGATGACTTTGTTTCCACACAGCTCGGCCGGACGCTCGCTGCAACAGCAGCAACGAAACTCATCCTCGGAACTGAGGAGGCGAATGTTGACCAGGTGAAGGAAGTCTTCTCCCTCCATGATGATGAGGTGGGAGCAATCAGTCCCATCGTTCGAGGTCGAGGTGTCCTGCTGTCTTCAGGCGAGCGGACTGTTGTGCATGTCATACCTGGGCCAGCCATCATGGCACTTGCTGACACGAGCCAGGCAAGCAGGGGACAATCGTCAACGCCAGCTGCATGATGGACAGATCGAATGTGATGGGGATCGGGGGTTGAGATAACAATGCCACTACCAGCAGCCGCTGCAGCAGCAGCAAAGGG
>DAIDIX010000043.1 GCA_027451645.1 Candidatus Dormiibacterota bacterium
CCACCGCCCTGATCCACAGAGCAAGCCCAGTAGTTGGATCCACCACCACCACCGCCACCGGAAGCGCCGGCAGTACCCCCGTATCCGTTGCAGGAGCCTCCGCCATTTGTTCCATTTCCGCCATTTGCAGAGGTCTGTCCACCTGTGCCACCCGTTGATGGCCCCTGGCCAGAACCATATCCTCCGTAGGAACCACCACCGCCAGCTGCGATCATGCGGGTACCACTCACCCAAATGCTTGAGCTGCCACCGCCACCACCGCCACCGTTGTTGCCGCCAGCACCAGATCCACCGTCAGGCCACCCTCCTGCTCCACCATTCCCGCCATTGTCTCCATTCCCAGCTCCACCGACATTGATGCCAAGCGTTGCACCAGAGGAGACGGACAGTGTCCCGCTAATCCTCCCCCCAGCACCATTTCCGCTCCCTGCACCACCTGCTCCGCTCAGAGAAACATTCACTGAAGAGAGTCCGGCTGGGAGTGTGAGGTTTTGTGTCGCGCCTGTGTATCCGTACGTGCACTGCTCGGTATAGTTCCCATAGGTGCCTGTTTGCGAGCATGCAGCAGGAAGAGGGTTGCTGAGAGCAAGTGCCCTGGCATCAAGGGAAAGCTGGTTGAGCGGCACGCGCTCCTGTGAGGTTACATATCCCGGGGGAAGCTGAAATGTCTGTGGCCCAGTGTGCTGAGGTGAGGGCGCTGGCTTCACAGCAGCTGGATTCACGACAATGTTCGCAAGCGAGGTTGTCACAGCAAAGCTGAGCAGAATGAGCAGCGTGAACTGACGTGCACGGCTCACTGGTACATGCAGTCTACGCATGCATATCGCTCATGGACGGGCTGCCGAACATGATCTCCTCTCACGGCTACCATCGCACGATCACTGCGACATGAACCGCTTCCCAAAAACAAATCTGTACTGCACCTGCATGACGTGCCTGCGTCATGTAAATTGCACTGTAGCATTTCCAGGCGGAGGGATGCCATGCATGTGCAGGAGCTGACCCATATGCACAGAAGGGACAGTCCCCACTGGGGACTGTCCCTTCTGAAAGCGCAATCTACTCCTCTGTTCCCGGATGCTCCTTGAGATTCTCGTCAATCATCTTGACAACTGTCGGATCAAGAAGTGTGGTCACATCACCAAGCTCTCGATGCTCTGCGACATCCCTGAGAAGCCGTCGCATGATCTTGCCGCTCCGGGTCTTCGGAAGTTCTGGCGTGAGGATGATCTGCCGTGGCTTCGCAATCGGACCAATTGTCGTTGCAACGTGGTTCCGAAGATCTCCAACGAGCTTTCCTCCATCTTCCTCGGATTTCGCCTGCTCTCCCTTCACTGTGACAAATGCAACGATCGCCTGTCCTGTGATGGGATCCGATGCGCCGACAACAGCTGCCTCGGCAACTGCTGGATGACCTACGAGTGCATGCTCAATTTCCGTTGTGGAAATGCGATGTCCAGAGATGTTCATGACATCATCCACACGACCGAGAAGCCAGATGTCGCCATCCTCATCCCTTTTCGCACCATCGCCAGCGAAGTACATCCCATCAAACCGAGACCAGTAGGTATCCCTATAGCGCTGGGGATCCCCCCAGATGCCTCGGAGCATTCCTGGCCACGGCTTTCTGATGACAAGATATCCGCCAGCACCGTTCGGGACAGATTCTCCGTGATCATCTACAACATCTGCATCGATTCCCGGGAATGCACGCATTGCTGCACCAGGCTTTGTCGATGTGATGCCTGGGAGTGGCGAGATCATGATGCCGCCAGTCTCCGTCTGCCACCATGTATCGACAATTGGGCAGTTGTCACGGCCGATGTACTTCCTGTACCACATCCACGCTTCCGGGTTGATCGGCTCACCAACAGATCCGAGAAGGCGGAGGGATGAGAGGTCATGGGCCTCGGGGTACGACTCGCCCCATTTCATGAGTGTCCGTATCGTCGTCGGAGCCGTGTAGAGGATGCTCACCTTGTACTCTTCGACAATCTTCCACCACCGGTCCTTGCCACCTGCATCAGGAGTTCCCTCATACATGACTGAGGTTGCTCCATTCACGAGGGGACCATAGACGATATAGCTGTGGCCCGTCACCCACCCGATGTCTGCAGCTGTCCAGAAGATGTCACTCTCCGGCTTGAGATCGAAGATGTACCTGTGGGTGGTTGATGTGTGAACGAGATACCCTGCAGTTGTGTGAAGGATTCCCTTCGGCTTTGCTGTCGTGCCACTCGTATACATGATGTAGAGCGGATGCTCAGCATCAAATGCCTGTGGTTTGTGCGATGTCGACTGACGATCCACGAGATCATGCCACCACACATCGCGGCCCTCAACCCACTGCACATCACTGCCTGTCCGGCGGACAACAAGGACAGAACGCACATTGGGACAGGATTCAATCGCTTCATCCACCTGGGGCTTCAGGGGAAGTGCAGTTCCACGCCGGTACTGTCCATCTGCAGTGATGACAACACGTGCATCTGCATCCTGGATCCTTCCTGCAAGAGCCTCTGACGAGAACCCGCCAAAAACCACGGAATGGGGAGCACCAATACGGGCACAGGCGAGCATTGCAACAGCTGCCTCGGGAATCATTGGCATGTAGATGGCAACCCTGTCTCCAGCCTTCACTCCCAGTTCTTCAAGTGCATTAGCAGCCTGGCTCACCATGCCAAGGAGATCCCGGTACGTAATGAGTCTCCGTTCTCCCTCTGGCTCACCGACCCAGTAGTACGCAACTTTGTCTCCGCGGCCCTCATCGACATGCCGGTCAATGCAGTTGACTGCAGCATTGAGTTTGCCGCCAACAAACCACTTTGCAAAGGGAAGGTCCCACTCGAGGGTGGTGTCCCAATGCCGTTCCCATGTCAGGTGTTCTGCTTCCTTCGCCCACCACGCAACAGGATCCACTGCTGCCTCGTCATATATGGCTGGCTGTGCATTCGCATTCCGTGCAAATGCCTCTGAAGGAGAGAAATGCCTGTTTTCATGCAGCAGTGCTGCGAGCGCCTCACCCTGGATAGAGCCAATGGTATCGTTACTCATCTTCAACCTCCTGTGGGTCTGTCAGTGGCTCTGGATCGCCAGTGAGTGTGTGGGGATCACATCGCGCCCGAAGGTCGCATTCACGACGCCAGCAAAGGAAGCATACCAAGCTGCAATGGCTGTCAGGATACCCAGATATCCTCCGATCTGGTTGAAGAGTGTGGATGATGTGCCTGCCCCGATGGTAAGTGCAAGAAAGGTCAGTGCTAGCAGCACGAATACGAGTGCAACTGCAGTCGATACACGAAATGACGCAATCATCATGTAGCAGGTAAAGATGGTCCAGGAAAGAAGAAATACTGTCACTGCAGCATTCACATCACCTGCATTTCCAATCGATGGTGCAACGAACTTCCCAAAGACAAAATACGAAATCCAGAATGCACCATAGGACGTAAATGCAAGTGCGCCAAAGGTATTCTTGCGTACAAATTCCCACATTCCTGCAGCAAATTGGGCAATTCCTCCATATACAAGAGCAAGGGCAAGGGCTGCTGCAGCAACTCCCTTTGCTCCAGTACCTATCTGGGCATTGGAAATGCTCAGGACAAATGTCGTCATCGCGAATGCAGCAAGACCAAGTGGAGCTGGATCAGCGACTGCTGGCTGTGCTGTGGATGGACTGTTTGAAGCCATGGCACGCCTCCTTTTTCACATGCTCACATGCGTGAGTCAAGGTACAGCAC
The DNA here is from genome assembly GCA_027451645.1 of Candidatus Dormiibacterota bacterium. Lineage (GTDB taxonomy): Bacteria > Chloroflexota > Dormibacteria > Aeolococcales > Aeolococcaceae > JAJZLL01. Next base: position 3,741 of record DAIDIX010000043.1, read on the forward strand.
TATTCATCCTCATCGTGTGTCTGTGCATATGAAATGTCAATGAGGAACATAGCTTATCTTCACAGCACGATGTGTATCGCAGCCTGTTCATGCATGCATGAAAATGCTGGAACGCTCCAGATTGCACTCCATCCAGAGGGAAAAGCTAGGCGACCTGCTGCTCTGCTGTCCCGCGCCCGACCTGTACACGCTCAAGGAACTTCGCTACAGCTGCAGGACGATGGAGTGCGGACCGGATGCGACGGCAGAGGCCCTCCGCCTGCTCCGGCTCACCATGCACTGCATACGTTTTTCCTGCAGGAGCTTTCGCAAGCCAGGAGATGAGTTCCTCTGCATCAGCATGCCCAGAGAATCCCACGTGCTCAATTCGTGAACGGACAAGAAGTTCCCTGCCATCGAGCATGAGGCGCTTTGCTCCACCTGCGAGTGCCCTGCCAGGTGTTCCCTCACCCTGATAGCCGACAAGAATGACTGTGTTGTTCGGATCGTCAAGCCGTCCTGCAAGATGTCCTACGACTGGACCACCAGATGCCATGCCCGAGCTTGCAACAATGATGACACCCCTCTTCTTCGCAAGGTCCATTCTGTCTTCCCACGACCGCACTTCATGAAGCTGTCCCACGGGGTTGAAGGGATCTGCATTTCCCTGCAGGGGACGGAGCGATGGATCCTTCTCTGCAATTGCAGCCCTATAGAGGTCCAGGACGGAAAGGGACATTCTGCCATCCACGTACACTGGCGTTGGAGGAAGAGTGCCGTTCTTCATGAGCTCGCCAATCTGTCGCAGGACGACTTCCGTGCGGTCAACGGCAAATGCAGGAATGATGACTGTTCCGCCACGATGGATGGTTTCCTTGATAGCGTTCACGAATTTCGCAATTGCGACATCATCCGGCTCATGGTGATTGTCACCGTACGTTGACTCCACGATCATTGCATCTGCAGGAGGTGGAGCCTCAGCAGGAAGAAGTATCTGGTGACCTGCCTTGCCAAGATCGCCAGACACCACGATGCGCTTTCCCGATTCCGTGAGATTGAGCTCGACAGATGCAGATCCCAGGATGTGTCCTGCATTGCGGAGCGTTGCACGAATGCCGGGCACGACCTCGAACTCCTTGTCCATTGGGACATCCTGAAGATGGAATATGGCTTGTGCAGCATCAGTGCTCGTATAGAGTGGAGCACGTGTTACCTGGACATTCCGCTGCTTCTCCCTGCCCTTCCTGCCCTTTCGTGGACGTGACTCCATCTCCTGAATCTTCGCAGAATCGAGAAGGATTATCTCCGCAATCTTGTTTGTCCACTTCGTTCCGTATACCTTGCCCGTGAATCCATCACGGACAAGCTTCGGAAGATACCCCACATGGTCAAGGTGGCCATGGGTGAGCACGATTGCATCTATTTCGGAAGGCGGAATGGGAAACGGCTCGTAGTTCCGCTCCTTGAGCTCCTTGTCTCCCTGGAACATTCCGGCATCGACGAGAATCTTTGCACTGCCCGTATCGATGAGATACCGGCTTCCCGTGACAGATCCTGCTGCCCCGAGAAATTGGATTGTCGGTTCTGATGCCACTTGCTCTCCCCCTCCAAACAGCACTGAATTGGCATGACCGTGAAGCGAGCACAATCATGCACTACCAGTGTAGAAAATGGCACCCGGACCCCACAGGGACAATGAAGCGCTCCATGCGGGTGAATGGTAAGTCACCCCGGAGTTCCCGCTGCATCACATGCATTCGCCCGGATGACTCGATGCATCTCGTCAATGCTGTCGCGAAGAATTCTCACTGCAGGATCAGGGAGATCCCCTTCGAGAAGTTTCTCAAGCTCAGCAAGCGATGCAGCATCAGTCACATGCAGCGGGAATGCGAGCCTCGTCAGTTCACGAGCCTCGACAGCTGACCACGTCCCAGTCCACAGTTCCTCCACGAATGTACAGTACTGAGTGACATAGGGAGAAAGAAGCTCCTTCTGATCCCACCGCTGAAAACCTTCAAGCCATGCAATGCGCTCGTAGAGACTTGCATTGGTACTGGCTGTAGCGTTGCGCCATGCCTCCTCCTTCGCTTCCCGGGATGGCTGAAGTGCCTTCGCAGTAATGAGGTTGCGCTGACCCTGATCTGTCGTGTCACGGAGTGCTTCCGCATTCAGCAGCTCCGGTTCACACATGCCGTGTGAAGCAAGTGCAAAAATGATGTCCCAGCGCACGACCTGATCGAGCAATAGGCCCGTGATTTCCACAGAGCCATCAAGGAGATGCTGCAGGAGTTCGAGTTCATCCTTCGACTCTGCCAAGGAAATGAAGCTTCGTGCCCAGAGATACTGGGAATCACTTCCCTCACGTGAAGAAAGCATGATTCGCCGTGCCTGTGCTGTGAGGTGTTCCCTGTATGCGAAGCGATTGCTCTCAGCAGCATATCGGGTGAGAGCAGTTTTCGCTTTCCCAAGGAGCCCCCTCGTACCCTCAAGAACGGCCATGACTGTCTCCTCGGGTGCATGCTCCACTATGCACGCGATATATGTCCCAGCAGTCAGCTCCCCATCCCGAACCATGTCCCAGAGAATGCCCCAGCATGTGGCACGGGCAAGGGGGTCAGCGAGTGCGCTCAGGTGCGTGCGAACAGTCTCAAGGGAATGTGGGTCGAGACGTATCTTTCCATACGTGAGATCGTCATCATTGACAAGAAGAAGGTCCGGAACGGGGCGACTGTTGAACCCGGCCAACACCGTGGTCGGTGATGAAACCGAAAGGGTTGCTTCCTCCTGGTGCAGACGCTCAAGCACACCTTCCCCATTCATGCTATATGCACCAACCCGGATCACATGGGGACGGAGGAGGTCATCGCCAGCACCATGGGATTGACGGAGACTCAGGGACGATACGTTTCCCCCTGTCTCTCCCACTTCCGCTACTATCGTGTTCATGCCCTGTGTCTCAAGCCATGCATGCGCCCACTCCCTCAGGGTGCGGCCTGAAGCTATCTCCATCTCGTGAAGGTATTCCTCAAGGCTTGCATTGCTGCAGGCATACCTTGCGAAGTATGAACGGAGTCCGCTGATGAATGATGGATACCCAATGAACGCAATGAGCTGGCGAAGTGCAGCACCACCCTTTGCATAGCTGATTCCATCGAAGTTCTCGAGGGCACGGCTTACTGGCTTCGCAACATCTGCAATGGGATGGCTGGATGGAAGCTGGTCATCCGCCAGCCCCCACGATTTCCGCCCATTGGCAAAGGTTGCCCAGACATGGGATTCCGGCGAGATTGCCTCCTGTGAGAGCTTCTCGAAAAGATCTGCTGAACTCTCGTTCAGCCAGAGGTCCTTCCACTGCCTCAGGGTTACCTCATCGCCAAACCACATATGGGCCATCTCATGGAGAATGAACTCCATCATCATGTCCTTCTGTGCATCCGTCTTCTTTCCCTTGAAGACGCACAGCTCATCCCGGAACGTCACACATCCAAGGTTCTCCATGGCACCTGAATTGAACTCTGGGCACAGCACCTGGTCGTATTTCGGACAGGGAAGAGGTCGCCCGAAGAGCTCCGTATAGTACACGAGACCCTGCTCTGTGACATCGAATATGAACGCATCATCCAGGAACGGCTCGAGCGTTGCGCGCACATAGATGCCAAGCGGTATTCCAGTGGCAGTCATTCTGTGCCGGGATACAAACGGGCCAGTGCACCATGCCATGAGATATGTGGAGATGGGCAGTGTTTCCTCGAAAACGGTAGTCGCACGTCCTGCAGCGGATGAGACCGAGTGCACCGGGTAATTGCTGATTGCTACCCACTTCTCAGGGGCAGTGAGATGAAGTACAAACCGGCCCTTGATGTCTGGCTGGTCAAAACACGGAAACCACCTGTGTGCATCAAACGGCTCACAGTTCGTATACATGTAGAGGCGACCATCAGTATCGACTGTCCTGTGAAGACCGATTCCTGCCCGCGAATACCGGAATGATGCCTGAATCTCAAGCGTGTTCTCACCAGTTCTGCAGTCCTCACAGAAGATCCGGAAATTGCGGAATGCATCGTGTGGCAGAGGACTGCCATTGAGGACAGCCTGCTCCACATTTACTGCATCGCAGTCAACCCATGTCGATGCGGATGCACTCAGGAAGTGGATCGTTGTACTGCAGGAAAACACCTCTTCCGACGGATCATCGGAAACGGTGACTGCAACTTCGTAGTGGACATTGCTGATATCCTTGGCACGCTGTTCCGCTTCTTCGGGAAACTGATCATCGCTCTGCATGTACCTTCCTCGCTCCCGCATATCCCAGTGCCCATACAGCACAATGTGCTGCACGATACCAGAAACCACTCCGCTGTGGTTCACGCACTGTACATTCTGCATCACCTGCACTACAATGCAGCCGTGGCTCCTTCAGCACAACCCCTCGATGACATCCTCACAAAAGCCATTGGCATCGTACACGAAGTGCAGTCTCAGGAGCGGCAGCTTCTCAGCCCAGGGTCTTCCGATCCTGTCTCCTACACTGTCGTGCACGGGACAGCTGGCAAGGTGCAGGGTACTGGTACAGCGTGGTGGAGTGGCACAGATATCCGCATCCAGGATGCATCCGGAACCACTGTCTACTCCGTTCCACTCTCTGCCATCTCCAGCTACACGAGCTTCAACCGACACACGCTGAGACTCATGACAGCCTCTGACATCCTGGAACTCGTATTCCCCATTCATGACGAGTACCAGACCAGGGTTGCTGCCATTCGGCAACGGGTTGCGGATGGCATATCACCATATCTTGCTGCATCAGCCGATTCCCTCTCTCTCGGACTCGCAGGAGATACGAACCGTGTCCTGCTCTCCATGCCTGACATTGTCTCCCAGCAGTACCTGTCCCATGCAATCCGGTGGAAGGACAGTCTTGAAGCAGCATCCATTCCCAATCTTGCCCAAATGGAGATCAATCAGGTTGCGAACGGCAGGCGGACAGGAAACAGCCGTGTCAGCTATGTTCTTCTTGCAGTCGTTTTGATCTGCATTATTCTCGTCATCCTGTTCAGATTTTTTTCGGCAATGAACAGCTTGCCATAGCAGGCCCGATCCTGCACCACGCAATTCCGTATTGTGTGGAATGTGGATATGGCAGTGGGAATCTTCCAGAAGCACAGGAGCAGGGCTATGAACGGCATTCAGGTGATTCTTGACGGTTTTTCCCGAATAGAGGAGCTTGTGCCAGCTGCACTTGCTGATCTGAGCCCGGATGAGCTCCTTGTGAGACAGGATCCTGATGCAAATTCAGTAGCATGGCTGATCTGGCACCTTACACGTGTCCAGGATGCCCAGATCGCAGACCTTGCAGCAGCAGAGCAGGCATGGAAGTCAATGGGCTGGTCAGCACAGTTCAGTCTTCCCTATGACCAGGGAGCAACTGGATATGGACAGAGCTCCACCGAGGTCGGTGCGTTCTCTGCTGCTGACAGTACGATGCTTCTCGGCTACTTCCACGACACCGCAGCTGCAAGCAGATCATTTCTTGCGACACTGCACGATGATGATCTCGATACGATTGTTGACACACGGTGGGATCCACCAGTTTCGATGGGCACCCGTCTTGTCAGCATCATATCTGATGACATACAGCATGCAGGTCAGGCAGCATATCTTCGTGGAATCCTGATGCGCTCACGGCACATGCAGTGAGTTCACGCAGGAATGACCTCAGCAGCATGCCTAGGAGGCATGCTGCTGGTCCGCGACTTTTCTCCGGATCTCATCCATGTCGAGAGCACGGACCTGGGAGATAAGGTCACTAAGTGCTTCCTTGGGAAGTGCACCAGGTCGCATGTAGACGATGACATTCTCCCGGAGCACCATGAGAGTCGGAATGGACATGATGTTGAAGCCTGCTGCAAGCCCCTGCTCCTCTTCCGTGTTGACTTTCGCAAATACGAGATCCGGATTCTCCTCTGAGGCTGTTTCAAACACAGGTGCGAATGCACGACACGGTGGACACCACGATGCCCAGAAATCAAACAGCACGATATCGTTTTCTTCAATAAGTGATTCGAAATTGGCTTCAGTTGCCGTAACGGTTGCCATGCTCTCTCCTTGTTTGCTGCTGCCACCACTATGTGCCAGCATGCCAACTGTATACCCATATGGGTATACGATCACACCTGGGCTCAGGCAAGCTTCATGAAGAGTTCCTGAAAGAGCAGGATGGGATCCTGTCCGTCTTCACCAGCATGGTCAGGATGCTGGAGACAGTCTGTCACTCCAGCAGCGACAATGCGGAATCCCGTCTGTTCGAGTGCCTTTGCTGCTGCAGCAATCTGGGTGACAATCTCGCGGCATTCTCGACCCTGGTCAATCATTCTCTCAATGCCCCGAACCTGGCCACCAATCCTGCGGAGGCGCTTTCTTACATCATCTTTTATATCTGGCTGCAGTTCCACCATGCACCTCCACTCACACTCAACAGCTGCTCCTGCAGGAGTCCCGTATTCCCTGTCAGAAGAATTCGTGCACCCGCACATGTTGCAATCACGATATACCCTGTCTCCCCTTCCTGACACTCCTCAGGGTGGGCATGAACATCTGTCCGAGCGACCGAAGCCGCTCTCCAGCAGTCGGCGCCTTCCAGACTGGCGCAACAGTGCTTCCTGAAGCCCACTGCGTGACAGAAGTTCTCCCTACAGCAACACCTTCAGCAGGATCAAGGAACTGTGTCACACCGTGATTTCCCCCAACAGGGATGACATCGACAGCATGTCCACGACGACGGGCAG
>DAIDIX010000044.1 GCA_027451645.1 Candidatus Dormiibacterota bacterium
GCAGTGAAGACTGCAAGCTTGTAGGGCCCCCCACGATCCTCATCCACCTTAAGGAGATCTCGTGGAATGAACGACATGGCCTTCAGCGGATCAGAGGTTCCGCGTGGGACAGGAAAGAAGCTCCACGCTCCATCTACAGACGAGGGCTCCTCCTCGAGACCATCTTCGAACGAAGCACGCAGGATGCCGACATAGGATCCCTGGCCAGTGGACTTTTCGAACGCACCATGGTTGAGATATCCTTCACCAACTCCATTCACACTCATATATGTGCTGAAGGCTGCTCCATCCCTGAGGGACACCGCAGGCTCTTCCTCATTCGAGATACTGAGGAAACGCCAGTACTGGGGGTTTGCAGGCTTCAGCGTTCTTGATCCAGGCTTCCGTGTCCCGTCAAACATCGTGACTCGCGCTGAGTCGCTGTCCTGGTTGAGCAGCAGGGACCGGACAACCTCCGGATCACTACACTTTGAAGGAAGGGCCACAAGATATGATCCATACCTCTGTTCCACAAGCGCATATCTTCCCGATGCGGGATCAGTCGCAGTTTCCGCATTCACAACTGGCAATGACGAATGAAAGCCACGCAATCCAAGGCGGGGGAGTGTTCTAAATGTCTCCGGGAGCGCAGTGGAGTGAAAGGCCTCAATCCGCTGTCGCACTTCGAGGGGCAACCCGACATATTCTTCCTTCTTTGCTGCAAGGGTTGCATCATCAAGGCCCTCCATCTTGCCGAACCAGTGCATTTCCACATCAGGCGAAGCTGCGAAGGAAGCACCGCCATAGCTTGGATCTCCACGTTCAGCAAGCACAAATGGACCACCCTCTTCCCTTGCTCCATCACGGGACAGGACGGCCCTCCTGCGGATCGGAGCAATCGGCATTCGTTCGTAGTGGTTCATGTTCTCAAGATGCAGGTCGACCGCTTCACGGGAAAGGGTACTCACCTTGGAGAGATAGTCCCTGATGCTGTAGTTGTGCCAGTCGTTTCGCACGGATTTGCGTAGCCACTGCAGTCGCGATACGTCCAATGCATCCACTCCCCTGAACCCATGGACCAGCTGTTCGACGCGAACTCCACGCGAGGTGACTACGGTTGGTTCATAGGGGTCGTCAATCACCACTGCGACATGTCCAGTACCTGGAGTGCTGGACCTGTCGGGGCTGTTCCTCACATGGACGTGCGAGGGGAGATGGACCGGATGGAGTGAAGCTGCCTTCACAGTTGATGACGTGGTATCAGAGGACTCGTTCATATGCGCATCATATGACCCTTTTTGGGACAATTCACGGACATCTATGCGCACTGGCTTCACCTTTGAGGTTACCGTTGGCAGTGCTGGGGTCTCTCATGTATCGACAGTACTATTCATTTCGAATGTGCTCTCATGGTGCACGGAGAGGTCAATGTGCATGCCCTCAGGTGACGATGGAGTTGCAAATCGCAAGGGAGACAAGGCAAGGAGCATTTCACTTCAGACAGGAGGAAGACGCATTCCTGCTGTACCTGGCATCCCAAGCTGACCACAAGGGTCCTGTGGGACTGTCCTGAGCTGCCATGCAGGAGTCATGCCAGTACATGCTCCAGACATGCATGCCTGACGCATCGTACCTGCCGTACCGATATGGCATGCGTGACTGCAGCCTCATGGATGCTGTCACTGTTCCACAGCTGCCCGGGATGCGTTCAGTGAACTCCTGCTTCCCTTCGGATATGGTTTCGCTCGCTCCGTACAGCGAACTCAGCAGCATGGCTCCTCCTGGAGTGCAGGACAAGAACATATCCAGGCAGTGCGAGAAGGACGATGAGTGGTGGTGTGTTGAGATCTGTTCCCATCCCTGCAAATACCATCCCAAACGCCTGAAATCCCCACCAGCAGAGGAGGAGGAAGATGCCAAGGAGCCAGTATCCTGCGACATGTGGCCGTGGACCAAAGACAAGAAGAGCTATCCCGAGCATGCTGGCTATGAGGAGGATATTGATGATGATCCGGTAGTGCTCGACAAAGGGTACTATCGCAAGAATGCTCTTCTGCAGAATGCCTGGCTGCATGTATGCATTCCCCACAAGAAGCTCTGATAGTCCTCCTCCCTGCCAGAATGCGGCATTTCCCTGAATGTAGGCACCCCAGAGAAAGAGGAGAACGATGAAGTCACGTGGAGGAGATACAGCACGGTCAAGTCCCCACCATGCATCAGGCATGAGCAGAAAGCCAGCAATGACTGCATAGAGGATCACTGCACCTGGTGCACCTGTGAGAAGTGTGGCTGCAGTAGTAAATATCCCCCCCATTCCCTCTCCAAAGGCCCATACTCCCATACTCCAGACAATGGAAAGGACAAGACCAGTCCGGACAACTCGTGGCCGATGGGTGAGGAGGGTGAGGGCAATGGTGAGCTGGATGATGACAAATGCCCAGTTCCACATGCCGACATTTCTGTTGATGAATTCCACTGTCCACTGGCTCACCTGCCACATGAATCCCGGATTGAGTTTCAGTGCAGGAGTCATGATGCTGCTCACAAATGAATACGAGTACATGAGCGGCTGGGCCTGCAGCACAGCATCGAGAAGCCAGAGGGCACCAAGTCCGTACCGCAGAAGTGTCTTGATCGCCTGAACACGGAGTTCCGGATCATCTGTCGTGACTGCAGTACGAAAAGGCTGCACAACAAACATCTGCTACACCACCTCCTCCTTCTAGGGTACACCTCAGCGGAGGAACCTGTAGTTAAGCTCTTCAGTATGGGGTCATCCCACACTTCAGGCAGGGCGTACTGGCTCTGTCCAGGAATTGGAGACGATCAGTACCAGCCGTAGGCGCGGGAATGTGCCCATGCACCGCACGGAGTCCCGTACTTCCCCTTGATGTAATGGAGGCCCCAGGCAATCTGCGTATCCGGATTCGTCTTCCAGTCTGCCCCGTCTGCAGCCATTTTCGATCCAGGCAGTGCCTGCGGAATGCCATATGCGCCACTCCAGCGGTTGAGATCGTAGGGATTCCATCCGGACTCACGGTTCCACAGCGCATTGAGACAGGCAAACTGCGTTGTCACATCAGCTCCCCACCCATATGACGGCAGTACAGAGAGCGCATAGGCTCGCGAGGTGTTTGCTGGCGGCGGAGTAAATGCAGGTGCACTGAAAATATACTGCGGCTTCGGCTTCGGAGTGGGTGTTGGTGTCATGACATATGGGGTGGGTCCCATGGTTACCACTCCAAGAACGGATGGGGAGGGAGAGTTCATGAGTACTGGAGTATTCGAACCGACAAACGCAACCGGCGTTGGTGTTGGCACTGTTCCCGTGAGATCATGTGCGGACACAAGTGCTGATGGTGACATGACACCAATGAATACTGGAGCAGCAAGGATGAAACCTACTCCTGCAAGAATTCCCTGAAATCGCTTTGGGATGTGCATAACGCCTCCTGAGCGTCCGGTCCCCCCTGGACCGGATCATTCGTCTTCTCCTGGATCGACACATGGCAAACGGACTTCCGTTCCCTTCACGCATCGAATTGGGTCAGAGCTGCACCTCGTTCCTTACTCATTTCTGCGGTACTTGACGAAGGCTACCATGTTGCCAGCAAGAAGTGCAAATCGCGAGTTCGACCGTGACTGCGCTGTCACATGACTGTTCTCCAGTCTTCACATGCTGCCATGTCGCCACCTTCACCTCTGACAGGCGATGACCTGCTCCCCTGCTATGCTGTGGCCCATGGAAACTGGGTCAGGTGAGGCGAAGCACCTCTGGTGGGTACGCCGGGATCTTTCAGGAACGTCCCCAGCAGCCTGCGCTGCTGCTGGGAGCCGCATGGCAGCACTCCTCGTCCTCGATCCTGCCTTCAGTACGACGACTGCTCGCCATGCATGGTACCTCTCCTCTGCTGCAGCTCTCCACCATGAGCTGCAGGGACACCTCGACATCCGCAGTGGCATGCCTGAGGAGATACTTTCCGCATACATCCACGAGCACAGCATCACTGATGTGTATGTGACAGGCGAGTTCACCCCATATGGCACCTCACGTGATGCCCGCATCGAGAAGCTCCTTACTGTGAAAGGTGTTGGATTCCATCGTTCAGGAAGTCCCTACCTTGTTCCGCCCGGTACCCTCCTTACGAGGGAAGGGCATCCATTCTCCCGCTTCACTCCCTTCTTCCAGGCATGGCTCTCCCGTCTCCAGAGAGATGCTCCATCCATTCCATCCTTTTCCTGGATCACTGAACCCTCCGCACTCCCGTTTGACATCCCTTCACTCCCGTACCTGCCTGAAGCTGGCCATACAGCTGCAGTACAGCGTCTCAACGACTTCATTGAGAATGGGCTCGCACCTTATGATGAAGCCCGGGACAGGCCGGATCTCGATGGCACTTCCCGCCTCTCGCCATATCTCAAGGTTGGCTCACTCCATCCCCAGGAGATACTCACTGCCATCTCGCGATATCCATCACATGTTCCATTCCTCCGCCAGCTCGCTTGGAGGGAGTTCTTCGCAGACCTGCTCCATCACGATCCGGAGAGTGCTTCCCGGGACTGGTCACCTGCATTCTCGGCCTTTCCCTGGGCGGATCCGGAGACATGTGAAACGGAGATCGCTGCTTGGAAGGAGGGAAGAACGGGATATCCGCTTGTCGATGCAGGAATGCGGGAACTCCTCACGACTGGCACAATGCACAACCGAGTCCGGATGGCTGCTGCAAGCTTTCTCGTGAAGGATCTCAATGTGCACTGGACCATTGGTGCCAGGCACTTCATGGATCACCTCATTGATGGAGATGTTGCCTCGAACACCCACAACTGGCAGTGGGTTGCTGGTACAGGAGCTGATGCAGCACCATACTTCCGCATTTTCAACCCGACACGGCAGGCAGAGCGGTTTGATCCTGAGGGCACCTACATCCGGCGATTTCTCCCTGAGCTCTCTTCCCTTCCTATCCCTGACCTCTTCACTCCATGGAACAGCGTGCTCCGTCCCCGTGACTACCCGCTCCCCATCATTGACCACGATGAGGCGCAGCGTGCCGCAAAGCCCCGCTACAGCACGTTCAGAAGCTCATCCCGCACGGACAGGGACAGCTGACTGCACTGCATCCTGCCTCATGCGGCGAAGATGCTCCCTCACCATGAGAAGTGCAGTAATTCCTTCTCCCACTGCAGAACCAAGCTGCTTCGTGCTCCCTTTCCGGACATCTCCTGCAGCAAACACGCCAGGAATGGATGTGACAAACCGCTCATCTGTTGCAATGAAGCCATCGCTCGTGAGGAGGAGGGAATCCCTGAGAAATCCTGTATTCGGCTCAAGCCCGATAAAGACAAACACACCATCCGGATGCATGGTGCGGGCTGCACCATCAATTGTGAGCTGCACTCCGGAAAGTGCTCCATCTCCACCCTGAATGAATGACTCGACAGCAGCACCAGTATGGATCTCGAATTTTGGATGGTTCCGCACCTTCTCCTGGACAAGAGATGAAGCACGAAGCTCAGGAGAAGCCTCCACGAGGACGATCTTCTCTGCGAAGTCTGCAAGGAAGAGTCCCTCCTCACAGCCCGAGTTGCCCCCGCCAATCACCATGAGCTCCTTTGCTCCCCGGTAGAACGGACCATCACACGTTGCACAGAAGTGGATGCCACGGCCAATGAGATCACCTTCGCCAGGAACACCAAGCCTGCGGTAGTGGGATCCAGTGGCAATGATGACTGCCGATGCGGAGTACATTGTTCCATCCTGGACATGAACAGTAGGCCTTCCATCGACCTCATTCACTCCTGTTACTGATGTGCCCACAAGAAGTTCCACGCCATACCGCCGTGCATGCTCAACCATTTTCATGACGAGATCCTTCCCGCCAATGCCCTCCGGATATCCAAGGTAGTTGTCGATCCGTTCGGTGACTCCTGCCTGCCCGCCAAGAGCACCCTGCTCAATGACAAGTACGGACATGTTTTCCCGGGCACCGTATACTGCTGCTGCGAGTCCTGCAGGTCCACCGCCAATGACGATGCAGTCATATGTTGCATGTGCAGCCCTGATGTTAATGCCAAGCTGCGACGCAAGCTCTGCATTGCTCGGCTCCACAAGGACACTTCCATCCTCAAAAAGGATGGTTGGAATGATCCGCTTGCCTCCGTTCTTCTCCCGGACGATTGCTTCTGCTTCCGGGTGCTCCTCAATATCCACCCAGGTATGCGGTATCTGCTGGGCAGCAAGAAACTCAAGGGATCTGTGACAGTCAGGGCACCATGAGGCACCGTATACAACAGGATGGACAGCATCGCTGGCGGAAGTCATCGGTTTTCTCCTGGATGGAGGGGATTCACACATGACTCCCAGCATATCCTGAACAGCAGAAAGCTGGATCAGCTCGCATTACTCGAGAGAGGCACCTTTCTTCTGTGTCGTGCCAGCAGTGGAGAATCCCCTGCAAATCTCTGTCCAGCTCTTGTCTGTTCTTCCGTGGGCAATCATGCGGAGGAGCTCCATGCCCGTTTCCGTGCGGTTCCGGATGTGCTCACGCATTGATCTCGGGGAGAGTGCCTCCCTGCCCATATACGCAAACACCTCATCCGGCTCAGGATGGTGTGCAACCCACATCTCGAGTGCCTCATCAAGCTGCTGAAGCTCCTTCCAGGTCAGTGGCCGAAGAGACGCTATCTCCTCCGCACGCTTCCATTCCCTCTCATGCCGGGCTGCCTCATCGGGATATCGTGCCTTCCACTCCGCAAGGCACTCCCTGATGAGTGGAGCATCATTCCTGTCCCGGAGGGCATTGTAGAGGGCATTGTATGCATACGACCGGATCCAGGGATCTGTCGACTGCACAGCACGCCTCAGTGCACCAATCTCCCACGACGCATACTGGAGAAGATCACGCGTATCGCCTTCCCCCTTCCTGCAGCACCGCTGCATCCCGCCATACTGCTGGCTTTCCCACAGTGCAGCACCACATGCGATATCTCCACCCTGCTGAGAGAGCTCCCGGAAATACCCTGCTATCGAAGCGTATTCCTCAAGCTGGGAACCACCCTCCTCACGGACGGCTTTCCCAAGCTCCCAGGCACGTTCCCGGTGTGCCTGCCAGAACTGCTCCGATACGGACTTCTTTTCCCTTCCCTCCATGCCTGTCGTGAAGACAGATTGTGAACCATCATATCGCAGGAATGGGAATCACTGTCCTCGACCATTCGCACACAGATTTGTGCTCATCTGCTACTGCAGAACCACACCCATGCTATGCTTTCCCATTGTTGGGGTGTCGTTCGCATCTATCCATGCAGGAGACGACACATCGCTAGCCTTTCTCCCCGGCAGACCCTTTCCGGAGTGGAGCTCGTCGGCATGCGGAGACCCGCATTCCGGCATGCTCGAACTGTACAGCCACAATCCTGGACAGCACCTCTTCCCTATTTCGTTGCACTTTTCCAGTTTGTTGGCTATGGAGCAACAGCACTCTGGAAACTCGCCAGATTCAATGTCGCTTCCGACTTTGGCATGAACAACCAGGCCACCTTCCTCATACGCCATGGTGTGCTCAATCCCTTCAGCACGATAGCTGGCCATCCGATGTGGCAGGACCAGTTCAAGCTCCTCCTCTGGCCAGTAGGACTCCTCAGGATTGCTGCTCCTGGAGCCATCCTCCTCGTCGTCCTGCAGGCAGCAGCTCTTGCAGCTTCAAGCGGACTCCTTATCCATCTCGTACAGCAGCTGTCTTCCTCTCTCCCAAGCAGGACTTCCACAGCAGTCATTGCCATCTCTGCAGGAATCATTCTTCTTGAACCGTGGACCTACCAGGCTGCACTGTCGGATTTCCATGCCCAGAACATTGCTGCACCAGCCCTCGTGCTCCTCATTGGAAGCATCATGCTCAAAAGAACCTGGCCATGGATTTTCGGGAGTGCTGCAGCATATCTCCTTTCCGGTTCCGAGGCAGGAACAGTTGTTGCTGCAGCAGGATTCGGCTTTCTCCTTCTCCGGGAACATCGGAGAAACGGTGCACTCCTTGCTTCGCTCGGGAGCCTCTGGATTGGCCTTATTCTTCTCCTTCACGCAGATCTTGGCACTCCATTTGATCAGGTATACGGATATCTCGCAGGAAGTGCTCACCCCACGTTGCCTGGCATCCTTTCAGGTGTCATCCACACTCCCATGCTTCCTCTCCGCCAGCTCGCGAGCCATGGCATCACCATTGCAGCACTCATCATCATGGCAGGCTCCATCGGCATTTTCTACCCGCCAGCAGGAGCGGTAGCGTGCTGTGAAATTCTCCTCGCAGGCCTTCAGCAGCATACAAACCTTCTCGATTTTGCAACGGGCAGCTTCCAGATGTGGCCTGTTGTCGCTCTCCTCATCTGTGGCATTCCACCTGTCATTGTCCGTCTTTCCAGATGGAAGAATGGAAGGAGTCCCCAGCTCCAGAAGATTCTTGTAAGTGCTGCAGCAGCTCTTGGCATCTGTACAGTGCTCGGAAATGGGTATTACTCAATGACCATTCCCGCCCGCTGGAATACCGTTCCGAATGCGGCTGTACGTGCACTACAGCAGGATATCCCCTTCATTCCAACGAGTGCTGAAGTCATCGCATCAAACGGCATCATCGGAGTATTGAGTGCCAGAAGCTATGTCTATGCACTGACATCACTGCACGAGGTGGTTCCGATCTGCTCGAGCAAGATCTTCATCGTCATTGCTCCCAGTACAGGAGCAGAAATGCTTCCCCCATCTTCAGCACGTGAGCTTGCTGCATCGCTCCATCCCACTGCCTTTCCCACGGCATCAGTGTCCGGATCTGCGCTCACAGTTCTGGAACGCTCCATTCCCCATCCCGGATATTCCTGGCTCGCTATATCTCCCCAGGGAGCCTCCATCCTGCACTCTTCTTCGAGAGTTTCCTGCCCAAATCCACTCATTCCATAGAAAGTGTTCGTGCCATGTTGTTCACTGCTGCTCGGAATGGTGCAATACTCCATCCATGAGCTATCAGCCCCCGGACAGTAACCAGAATGACCCTGAAGGGCAAGGCATTGCTGCAGTTGCAAAGAGCCTTCTTAAGACGCCAGTGTCAACCCCAGTGCGAATCTCCTACCAGGGACAGAACTACACGGGAACAGTAAGCTGGGACGGCTCCTCCTGCAGCATAAAGGATGCTACGGGAGCAACGCTTCTTGATTTCCATCCAGACGAGCTTACAAACTACACTGCACGGCTCACGAGCATCAGTATTGAGACAACACGGGGCTCCTGCTCGCTCAGGTTCGGTTCCCGCCTTACACAGGTTATGGAGTACTTCTCCGTTGGAGGCAGGTACTCGAACCAGTCGATCGAACAGGTTCAGCAGACATACGGCACAGGAGCTGGCACCTGGACAGGTCTCCTTGGCTGGATGTGGGTATCTGCAGGCCATGCTCCACCCCAAGGAGGGGGTTCCTTCAATCCTTTCACGACGATCTCACCTGGACGGCCAAGCGGACGAACGAACACATCGTTCCTCAACTGCCTGGCAGCGTTTGTCGTCATTCTCATACTGATATCCGTATTTCTCTCGGTTGTCCACTGAGAAGAGCTCACTGTCCTGCAGCTGCGCGTTCGCATTCCGGTAGATGTTCGTGCTCTATGCGACAAGAAGCACTGCAAGCGGAACGGAGCGCTCCTCGTCTGCCGTTCTGTCTTCACCCTGGAACTCGTGTGCTTCAATCCTGCCTTCTGAAGGCGGAGTTCACTCGGAATGCGAAAGGATATACGAGAAAGGAGATCTACTCGAGATGCTGGCTCAGAACGGATGTCACAGCACGGATATCCTTTCTCGTTGCCTCAAGTGCATGCCTCTTCTCCCTCCCAGTGATGACGGGGTGGGGATCAAACTTCTTCCGGGGCATCAATCCGCTGAGATCGTTCCTGTCCAGGACAATTTCGCATCTTCCCTGTGCACTGAATCCCCGTGTTCCCTGTCGCCAGTAGCCCAGCGTGACAAGCTCTGCCATCTGCTCGCTGCTTGCTCCTCCAAGGGTTGCAACATCGGAAGAAAAGCCGAGGTCATGGACACGCTCCATGATGCTCTGCACATTCTGCCCTCCGCCAACACGCTCTGTGACGATGAGTGCACGCTTGCCTTCAGGTATGCCCTTGAGAAAGTGCATGCGACCAGCAAATGCCTCAATCTGGTCAGTCATGTGAGGGCGCTTGACTCCCTCAATGAACACCACGGGAATTGGCTTTTGCTGATGCTCCTTGCGATACGCATTGATTGCCTTTGCGAGAAGAAGGGCAGGCACTCTTCCGCTGGTATCATCTCCGACAATGAATCCATACTCGTCATTTCGGACATGCTCCCGAATCTGATCGAGCAGTAAAGCCATTGAACCGGTCAATGCAGGAACTTCCTGACGCAGACATGATTTCCTCACCTGTGTCCACGAAGCAATCCTCTCAAGATCTTCATATATGGTTTCTGGAAGCCTGCTTGTGACCACCAGATTCGGACTGCCAATCTTGCCCAAT
>DAIDIX010000045.1 GCA_027451645.1 Candidatus Dormiibacterota bacterium
CCTGACCGGAATGGAGGAAGCCATGCGAGTGCATGTCCACCTCCTCCAGGAGAGGAGTTTGCGCTGACTGTATATGATCCTGCATTCGTCCCCAGGCTCGTTCCACAGATGAGGATAGTGCCAAGAGGGAAGGTGGCCTCAGTGCTGGAGGAGGGTGCTGTGCCGCAGCTTGCTTCTGAGAGCCAGACTGTCGCTTCTGGGGGGGATACGGCTGGGATCTGGACAAAGAAGCTCACGGGCCGCCGCTGGCTCTCGCCAGTGAGATACACGATTGCCATGAAATGGGCTTTTGGCGGTTCTGCCCCCACAGTCATGGCTGTATCAAATGTTCCTTCAGGAATGGTGGCGATTGCCTGGTTCCCTCCAGCATTGATGCTGTATGACCAGGTTCCTCCTGCAAGAAGGTCCACAGGAGAGCCTGTAGCGATATTCTGCACACGAAGAATGCCGCTTGGCTGACGGAGTCCGCTTGCGCAGACAGTGATGTCGCCATAGGGGAATCCAGCTTCAGGGGCTTCTGTCTTCACCTGGCATGATGGATCCACTGATACCCACACGCTCGGTTCGACCTCGCCAGCTGGCGGGGAAGTTGACTGGTTCACAAAGAAGGTGATGGTGTACGGAGTGTTACCATCCATGAGTTTCAGCTGGAAGTGCGCCTTTCCAGAGGGAGAGGTGAAGAAGCCCAGCCAGACAGATGCAGGAATGACAGCGACAGACTCATTGCCACCAGGTGACACATCGTATGACCAGTAGCCTGCATAGAGATCTGATGATCCAGATCCCTGCTGAGAGCTTCCAATGGGATTCACGGTGAAATATCCATCACCATTGAGAAGTCCTGATGCACAGATGGGCAGATCAAGGTTGGGGTATCCGGACTCGGGAGCAGTCACGGGAGCAGTGCAGTCACCAAGCCACACCGTTGCTCCCTCTTCCGCAGGAGGTGGAGGAGAGGAACTCGTGTAGATGGTGAAGCTTGCACGCACAGGATGAACATCTGTGACTTCCACCTGGAAGTCACCAGACTGCGTTGCAGGATCCATGGCAGAATCGGGAAAGGCAGCAGCCGGTATGGTTCCTATTGCCGCATCAGCAGCATTCGTCCAGGTCCCGGTATAGGTTGTTGTCGGGGATCCCTTTCCGGAAGTGAGTACTGTGAATGCTCCTCCTTCATTCCGAAGACCCATTCCACAGAGCGTGAGTTCCTGACGGGGAAGTACGGGGGGAGTTGCAGGAACGATCGAGCAGTCACTGGTACTTACCCACGCAAGTGCTCCCGTTTCGGAGCCTGTACCTGTTCCTGACTGGAGGAAGAATGGGATCTGGCGGCTCCCGGAATCGAGGGAGAAGTTCAGCATGAAATGCCCGCGTGTTCCGCCACCTCCCTGTCCAGTGCCTCCAATCGAGTAATGGCCATCAAATGTCGAGATGGGGATGGTGGCAAGTGTCTGGACACCACCTGAAGTCGTGTCATACGACCAGTTACTCGCAAGGAGAGTTTCCGGCTGGTTCCCGATCGTGGCAACTGAGAATGATCCGGATGAACTTCCCATTCCCGATCCACAGACAAGGACATCCGCATGGGGAAGCCCGCTTTCATCTTCGACTGCAGGGGGGGCGGTTCCGCAGCCTGTGAGGGAACTGGCAGTCCAGACTGTGACAGTGTCCTCTGCATGGACTGACATGACTGCTGAACCAGTTCCCACAGCAATGAGGAACATCCCCACAACTACGCGCCATAAGTGCGAGGCATGCATGGCTCCTCCTCCTTCCGTGATTCCTGTGCGACCATGGAGTGTTGATATAGTGCTAAACGTATACCACCTAACTACACAATATAGGTATGCATCTCCACATGCAAGGTCATCAATACCAGTCAGATGCATTCAGTCAGTCACGTGCAGCTTCTCGTATCTCGATGAGATGCGCCTCGTTGAGGGAGGCAAGAAGCGTGGAATCCGAGCGAATGTTGAGAACACTGAGTCCTGGCACATCACTGATGATGAGCGGGAGCCCTGCGAGAGCAGCTTCAGCAGCAGAGACTGTTGCGAGATGCATCCGCTGGCGCATCATGTACTCATCATCTTCATCTTCATAGGCAGGATCATCGAGCAGTGCTCCTATGAGTGCAGCATCGGATGTACCTGATGAACTGCGGGTGAAGTGCCCCTCAGGTGTTCTGCCATGGAGCATGACAAGGGGGAATGCTGCAACCTCGTTTGGGTGGAGCACGCAGTACGGCATGTGCAGTCCCTATGTGCCTACGAGAGGGTGGCTATGGATGTTGCTGGTGGAGGAGACGGTGCAGTGTGCTGTTCGACATATCTCCGAACGATATCGGCCCGGTATGCCCTGTTCCTCTCCCATGCTTCCTGCTGAGGGTGGCCACTGCCAAGAGGCTTCCTTGACCAGGAGAGAAACAGCGAGGCAACTTCAGGCGAAGGAGGAGTGCTGTACGTGAGGGCTGCCTGCATGCTGGAGCGAAGCCAGCGGGATTCCTCTGCAGTAGGCATCCGTCCAGCATGCTCGGGAAACTGGGCTTCAAGGGCAGTGAAGGCTTCCCACTCTACCTTGCCTGCAGTGTAGCTGACAGCCGCCTTTTCGATCGTGGTGGATAGTTCCATCCGTTCAGAAGGAGTGAGGTTGAGTGCTGAAAGGAGTGCATCCTTCCTGCTGCTGAATGCTCTTTGAATGTCATTGCATGCTGCGGATGGAACGGGAAAGGGATGGACGTAGGAGGGTTTGATCAGGAATCCAAGCCAGGTGAGCTCGTCCGGGGTTGGGGGACGGTGAGTCAGGGTGGATAGTAGTCCTGCAGCACTCTCGAGGAGTGACTGCTCAGCTGTTTCCATCCGGTTCTTCTTCGCATCGAGTCGCTGCTGTGCCTGGTCAATGTCCGGT
Organism: Candidatus Dormiibacterota bacterium; assembly: GCA_027451645.1. Taxonomy (GTDB): domain Bacteria; phylum Chloroflexota; class Dormibacteria; order Aeolococcales; family Aeolococcaceae; genus JAJZLL01. The sequence goes on from DAIDIX010000045.1 coordinate 2,905, forward strand.
TGCCACGACCCACGTTGATAGAGTGCATAGAGTCCTCTTCTGTCGGAGGGTACAGGGTAGAGAATCGCTGCGAAGGTGGCAAGCACATCGTCAGTGGTGCTTCTCGGGTCTGGGCTATTCCCGTACTGTTCACCAAGAGGATGGGTCTCGTCAGGAATTATCGAATTGTCGATTTCGCCAGCACGTGCTGTGAGTGCACAGCACAGGGCGATGTACTGCTGCATGCGGCGTGGATCGATGGTTCCGTCAAAGTAGCGGTACTCAAGCGTTGCGAAGCGTGAAGAGTGCCGGAGGACAGGCTTTGCACTGTGAGTGACGAGCTGCTGTGACTCAACCTGCACGGATCCTTCTGGGGTGAGAGCTGTCTCATCCACCGGAGTGCACCACGAGTAGGCTGTGTATGCTCCACGGTGCACAACTTCTGCTCCATCCCGATTTGTCCCTGAAATCCGGTAGAGGAGGTCTTCAGCGTAGGAGCACAGTTTCCCAATGCGCCGAAATGCATCTACATCATCCTCAATGCCACTCGATGCTGTACCGACATGGACATGAAAGCCTGTGCGGATGGACGTTGTTGCACCAAGATCCTTGAGGATGGTACAGACTTTCGCAAGTGCATCCCATGTGGAAGGAGTGTCGTGAAGGATAGGCGATATGACTTCTGCACCGTCTACACTCGTATCTTCTTCGACAACCCAGTCTGGAGATGATTCCCGGAACTCGTGGTAGGGTCGCTGATCCATGTGTGTGGAAAGTCCTGCATTGAAGAGTGCGTGCGCGATCTCATCTCCAGACACTCCCTCCACTTCGATCTCGATACCGAAAGTCTGGTGAGGATGTGCAATGACGTTGCGACGTTTGTATGCCAATGCTGAAGAGAGGTGACTCTGTGCACGGAGCACTGCATGGTCTGCAGGGTCGAATGGCGTGACACCACCTGCTGCTGGAATCGGACTGTTGGCATTCTTCTGCCGCGAGGCAAGCATGGCAGACACTTCTGGGTGGAGAGGGAGGGAAGATGATCGGAGTGCCATGACATCATGGTACGGAGCACAGTTTGCCGAAACATCCTGCATTACGAAGTTGTAATATCGCTGTCATTGGATCGAGTGTGTGAGACTTGGGGTGTTCCAGTCACCCGTATTGCCGGTGGTACGATTGGAATCTCATGGGCGGATAGCTCAGCCGGTCAGAGCAGGGGGCTCATAACCCCACGGTCGTAGGTTCGAATCCTACTCCGCCCACGTTTGAGTGGCTCAGGTAGCGTGTCTTATGCTCGACGTTGACCCCAGTTTTGAACCCAGTAGGATCAGATCCCTTTCATGCTTGTGGATCAACTGCAAATGCGAGTAACGCTTGCGGAACCTATGTTCAAATGCACGACATCGTGCTCTCAATGGTGAGACAGGACGGTGTGCAAATCGTCAGTTCTTCATCTTTGTAGGGATACGCTGAAGAACTGTATCCACGTGTTCCTACGTCCATGGCGATGGGACTACGATGACAAATATCATCATCATGATTCCGAGAACTACAAACGCGGCTCCCCCCAACTTCATGAACCATGGCTCAAAGTGCAGACGTCCCGGAAGTCGCTCATAGAACGAATTAGCCGACCGAGCTCCGGACTCTGCAGTCCGGATTCGCCACACTCCAAGAGCCATGATTGCGCAAGCGACTGCTAGGAATAGCAGCTTGGGTGGATTATTGGCAGTTTGGCGATGGGTATAAAGCATGGTTGGCTGCGGTTATTTCTGCATGATGACTGTGCAAGTGTTGAGGATGATGCGACTCACCAATGTCTCTGTATCTTGTGGTCTGCTCTACTTGAGCTAGTGTGACAAATGGCTTGTTCGTACTGCACAAGTGCACAACTGAACTCGGAGAGGCTAGGTGCATTCAGAGACTGATCAGGTGATGTCAGTTGAGCGATGAGCGAGGAGACGGCTATGTATACTGCCTTTTATGGTCAACGGCCCATAGAGAGCTGCCGGCAGTGACGAGGGCAAGTTGATGACCGAAGAGTTCAGCAAGTCCTTTGGCTGCGACTACTGTCGTGACAACAACAATCGCTGGTTTGGGCATGTACTCCAAATTGCCAGTGATGAATCGCGTAAGCGAATTCTCCTTCAATGCCCTCGCTGCGAAGCAATTTACGAGAATTCCGCGAGCGGACCAGACGCGACCAAACGTCTCACCGACCTGCAAGCGAGAATGCTATTTGGCGACTTTTGACCCGTCAGAGGACAGGAGGTCACCCAGCTACGGCACTAACGTCAGGAAGGGGACCCCTATGTGTACTCATCACATACGAGTGCACATGGGTCAAACTACTCATGATTTTTCCTAATAATGTGTCAATTTAGATCGGACAATTGCCGCGGCCATGCCTAGACATGCCACAAGAAGTGACAATTCTGCCCAATCCCCGCCACCGGTAATTGTGATGAACACCCAAACTATGAGTGAGATCGCTTCGATGTACACAAGCAGACGGGTTCTCGGAGCAGAGGCTGTCGCAATGGCGCAGTAAAGAATAAGAAGAGCAATGACAACTAACGCAATAAAGAAGATGGCTGCCCGTTCGGTGTAGTACACATCTGATAGTGGGACTGGATAGCGGTGAGTGAACTGATAGATCGTAAGCAGCAGATCTTCGATCACATAAAACACCGCTTGCACGATCAAAAGCCACTTCAGCAGTGGAGCGAACTCTCTCATTTTCAGTTAGACCAAGGCTGCACGACTTTTGGATCCATTTCACTCATTGTGTGCAATATTGCGTCTCCTTGTGCAAATGAGTTGCGGACTGATCTATTGCGATAGCACGGTGACTTGGGGTCGAGTCGACGAGCGACCCCATTGGGTGTATTGTTAGCCGCTCCTCTATTGCGTTAGATCAGCTCGGAGAGGATTCGTTGGAAATCTAGAACCAAGAAGCTGGGCTTATGCACACCCCAACCAGGATTAGTACGCCTAGAAGAATGAAGCCATACGCCCCGACCTTGATTACCCAGGGTTCGTAATGCAACCGACCGGGAAGACGCGCATAGAACTTGTTAGCAGCCTTTGCATCGGCCTTGGCGTGGCGAATCTGCCACACTCCATAGGCAATTAGACTGCCTGCGACCGGCAACAGAACCAACTTCGGTGGACTGAATTCCACATTGCTAGAAGTCACTGGACTCACCAGTTCCTTACATTGGAATTCGCCGGATCCCCTGCAACATGCAAAGTAGTGTGACAAAAGAGTCAGTGGTTCTGCATGTGGGGACTCTGCCCCGCGGGCCAGGCTAATACGAACCTGTCCAAGGGTGACCCACTTTTTACTAGACATTTGCAGCGAGTGCATGTAGCCTAAATTAGGCGAGTAGTGCTTCCCAATACGAGCAGCGTGCACGCGGATTCTGTATTGGAGCAGCTATGAAGAGTTCCTGCCCATATTGCATCGATTGCCATTGGGAGCGGTTGTACTGTCACCCTGATGTGTGAACTGTCCCGTTCTCTCTGAGAAGGTTGAGCATCCCGATTCACCTGAACCGATGTCCAGTCATCCAGCAGGGTAGTCTGGTGCACGTGCTGCTGACATTGTCTGCAGGCTTCCCATGAGGTCTCACGACCTGCACCCCCACACACGGCAGCAAGCGTGAAGGTGACCATGTGCAACACGCTCGAACATGTTCGCCGACGCACCATTCAAGCTCATCAGCCACACCCCATTACAAGAGAACGCATTCCCACTGGAGAAACCCCATGATTAGACGACATCATTCAGCACGCTTTGTGCTGGCAGCATTCCTTCCGCTGCTTGCAGTGTTCGCACTGCCAGCGACATCTCTTGCAGCTACGCAGCCTCAGCTCGGCTCAGCACAGAACTACACTGTGATAGCTGCAACGACTATCACAAATACGGGATCCTCAGTCATCTCGGGAAACCTGGCATTGAGCCCAGGAAGCTCCGTGACCGGGTTTCCTCCTGGTGTCATCACTGGTACCCGGCAGGTGGCAACTGCCACTGCAGTCCAGGCCCAGAATGATCTCACGTCGGCGTATCTGCAGGCAGCAGCAGCTCCCTCCACGATGAATCTTTCCGGGAAGGATCTTGGAGGCCTTACGCTCACGCCTGGCGTGTACACGTTCAGCTCGTCAGCTGCACTGACTGGAGCAATCACCCTCAACGGGAATGGCGTGTACATCTTCCAGATAGGATCCACGCTCACGAGCGCGAGCAACGCCTCGATCGTGCTGGAAAATGGTGCACAGGCCTGCGCAGTGTACTGGAAGGTTGGAAGTTCCGCGACACTGGGCAGACAGTCGCATCTCGTGGGCAATGTCATGGCACTTACCAGCATCACCATGGATACCGGGGCGAGCCTTCTTGATGGACGTGCGCTCGCGAGAACTGGCGCACTGACGCTCGATGCCAACCAGGTCACTGCTCCCCAGGGCGCTTGCACTGTGGGACTGTCTGCAACTCCCACACCAGCGCCAACTGCAACCCCTGCAGCGTCTGCAACGCCTGGTGCTGCAGCTGGTGTCCCTGCTACAGGAGCGGATCCTGGAGGTACCATCATTCCCGGAGTGCTGCTGGCTGCGCTTGGCCTCATCACCATTGTCGTGATGAGGCGCATGCATCTCTATCGGCTCTAGGTGTAATACCCAAGGCGCTTTTGCAGGCTGTGGAAAAGCTGGAGGACGTACTCCAGATCATGCTATGCCGGGTGTGCCGATTTGTCCCCAGGTCTCACACCAGTACGATTGGACATCATTGGAAAGGAATCGTATGCGATGGACTCGGGCTGGATGTGCAAGGATGTGGCTAGACACTCATGGGAAAGGTCCACGGTAGCTCATAGCCCCACGGTCGTAGGTTCGAATCCTGCTCCGCCCACGTACGAACGGCATTGGCTGACTGAAGATCGTGATTCCTTCACTCCTGCCAACGGTGAAGGTCACTTTTTCAGATCATGCCGATGCGACTGTTCATATGTTATCAGAGCTGATAACATAGCAGCATGGAAGCTTCTACAGAAATTCAGACGTACCGTCAGGCGTCTGGGCTGAGCATTCGGGCACTCGCCAAGCGTGCACAGACTTCTCCCGCAACACTCTCGCGATATGAGCGGGGCATGATCATGCCTCGACCCGGGACATTGGCACGCATTCTCGATGCTGCAATCATTCCCCGGAGACGGTGGTCGAGTCTTGAGCGCCTTGCTGCTGCAATACATGAGGCACTTGAGGCAGAGGATGAGGTGTGGGCATGGAAGTGTGTTGGCGAGGTTCTTGACGACGAGGCAGCCTGCGGTCCGGAGATGACAGCCTGGTTTGTTGCCAAGGCTCCCCAGCGGACCGGAGATATGCGAGCGGATGCGCTTGCTGCAGCCGTCGCAGAGTACCTCTGTGTGCTCCGGAGCATTCCGAGTCCGACTTGGCTCCATGACCCGCGAATATGCAGGCCCTTCTGGTTCCTCGTTGGTGGGTTGCCAGGCTATGAAGAAGTCGCACTTGCAGAATCTCCAGCGAGCTTCGCTGCCCGCGGGATCTTCGTTACAAGGGCAGATCTGGATCGCGCATGAGTCTCGACCCCCTTCTGAGCCGAGAAGACATGCTGGACATGCTGCGGAGTCTAGGTGCACGTCTCAGGAAGCGTGGTGTGGAGGGGCAGATCTATGTTGTTGGGGGAGCTGCCATGGCATTTGCCTATGCGCGGGAACGGCAGACTCGTGATATCGATGCCTTCGTGGAGCCTCAGGATATCGTGTTCGAGGAAGTGAGGAAACTTACTCGAGAAGAGCATCTCAATGAGGAGTGGCTCAATGATACAGCTCGGGCCTTTTTGCCTGAAGTGCGTATTGATGAGGGGCCAGTCGTCCTCGAAGTTCCCGGTCTTACTGTACGGACAGCACCGGCTGAAATCCTGCTCGCGATGAAGCTTCTTTCTGCCCGCCCGCAAAGAGATGTGGAGGATGTCAGGTTCCTTATGGGACTTCTGGATCTCCACTCTGAAGATGAGCTCCGCGATGCATTTGTGCGCTATTATCCCGGGGGCGAGATGCTTGAGCGCTCAATGCGGTTCATTGCAGCAGTTGCCAGGAAGGAGACTGAAACAGGGGATGATGGGGCCTGAGGGGGAAGCGTACACCAGTTTCGCGCGTTGCGTGAAATCGTTGTTACCGCACATGCGTGGAATACTTTGCAACCTGGTTGACGGACACGTGAGAGGCATGGAGATTGGTGACTGAGTTGGATTTGCGCCTGATATGATCTTTTTGCGACATATGCATTGAAACCTGTCCACGTTCTGATCAGATGTGCACCGATGGCAGGGAGCATGATGCACGCCATCACGTTCGTATGCTGATGGAGAGCTTCATGGTTGCTATGTCCCTTCTCGTGACATTTTGAGTTGCAGGTGCTGCTGCACATGCTCCATCCGACTGGAGCCAGCGCAAACTCACTGGAGTCGAGCCACCATCAGCTCAGGATGTTCTCGCCACTGATGGAACCAGCTGTACGCAGTCAGACAGGTGTGGTATTGCTTCGTTCAGAACATGCGAAAGGCGGGAACTTGCGGTATTGCGCACATTTCATAAAGGATGGAATGGCCATTCATGATCCCTGCAGTACAGCAGCTACCCGAGTGCGAGTACGCCTTGTTCCAGTCAGCAGTCGTACCTTGGCTGCATAGCTGCCGCATGCTCCCATTGCAGGAGGGGGAGCTCCATGCGCGATCCAGATCTATCCCTGTGACGAAGATCCCAGGGATCGCTGTGAGGCGTTCACGTCATTTTCCATGCAGGAGATCAGTGTTGCTCGATGAACTGCTCATTCACCAGTCGTGGGGGCTGCGATCAGGAGAGACCATCGTGCTGTGGTGCGAGATCCATTCTCGCCAGTGTGTCAGCCATCCGCTCTCCGCCAATAGTGCACCGCCGCTCATCACGGTCGATAGCAAAAGGTCCATGGCAGGTGAAACCCTTGGACGTGAGAATGTGCGGCAGATATGTGGTCACCCACTCCGTAGTGAATTTGGGCTGTCCTGGACCAACTGCACGTGACCGCTCAGCGAGGATGTCCGCAAGAATTGTTGAGCGGTCCGATGGGAGAATGGTTTGTGTCATCGTATTGACAGTCTTCACCTTCCGGGTGAACCAACGTGATCCAGTTGGGCGACTCCGCGAGACCTGTTCGCTCCATTCAAGCTTGCCGATGAAATATTCGATCCCATCCCGCATTTCGCCGATGAGAATTCCCTGTTTGGCTGCATGGTGCCCGAAGAGTGGGGCTGCATGGAGTGGAAGGATCACAGGACCAGACGCACCGGATGTGATGTGGTCTGTTATGGCACGGGCAACATCGAGCTCGCGTTGAGTGTCGTTACGTGATGTGTTGTGCCAAAGCCGTTTCATGGCCCCCTCCTGGAAACTGGCGATTGTGGTCCATTATTGCAGAATGGAAGTCGTGTGGGCAGCCCATTGCGCTAGGGCACGTGCTATGGGATGCTGCGGGTAGTGATGCAGCAGGCGTGGCGACATTGTCTTTTCGATGTGTTGGAAATGGCAG
>DAIDIX010000046.1 GCA_027451645.1 Candidatus Dormiibacterota bacterium
AGAGCAACACTGCAGCCATTGACGAGGAGAAGCGCTCCCACTTCACTCAGCACTGCAGTCGCTACATTCCCTGAGAGAGGAACAGTCAGACGGAACAGCATGAGGGTACCTGCAAGCACACCGCTTCCCGTCACCAGTGCAAGACCCGTGCTCTCTGACCGCCACGGAAATTCAAGTCTCCAGCTTCCGAAAGGATACAGCTGGAGAAACCAGCTCAGTCCTGCAAGCATCATTCCCCAGGACACGATCCCAAGCGGAGTGAGATGGGAGGCAGAGCCTCCGAGAAGTGCAAGATCTGCAGATCCGGATGCGAGGACTCCGCCTGACAGGCCGAGAACCAGCAGTGCCATTGCAAGGCCAAGGTCACTTCCCATTTTCCCCAGCACAGCAGCAACATCCTCATGGGACTTCTCATGCAGGCATGCAGCCATCATGGTGACAGCAATGAGTGCGAGCAGTGCTACTGCAGCACCTGTGTCAGCAGTTCGAGCAAGTGCAGCAAGCCATCCTGTACTGAGGAGAACGAGCACTGCAGTATATGCCTCCTCCTTCCCTCCCCGATCTCGGGATGGCCTGCACCAGACAACGACACAGCCAAGCGCAAGTGCACCCATCGTGAACCAGAAACCGATACCATCGAGCACAGCCCACTGAAACGGCAGGATGCCCCCATGTGGAGAGTGTGATGCAGTGAGGCCATGGACAATGAGGATCTCTGCTGCTCCTCCTCCTGCAAGCAGAAGCGTGCTGAATATCCGCACGAACAGTGCTGCAAGCGCTGGCCGGAGCAGCCTGTATGCCTGGAGAAGCCCTGCACCTGCAAGGAGCAGGAGAACAGGGAGATATGCAGTGAGTACCCGCTGTTCCATCATCAGCCTCCTGTCACATGGGTGACGAGTTCAGTCACGCCTGAATTGAGGAGCGTATCCACATGGGAGGGAAATATGCCATAGAGGAGAATGAGCACAAGAATGACTCCTAGTGCACCAAGCTCGCCTGCTCCAAGATCCTTTGCCCGGAGGAGCCTGTCATGGGGCTCATCCCCCCAGAGGATCTCGCGGAGAGACCGGAAGAGGGCTACAGCAATGAGAACAAAGGCTGCAAGGAGAGCGAATGCAAGGATCCTGTGCCCTGGCATCACTCCGGCCACGACAGTGAGGTCGCTCGTGAAGAACGGGAAGAATGGAGCTCCTGAAGCAGCAACGAGAAGCACCATCCACACCATGCCAAAGCGGGGCATCACATGCATCACTCCCATCGACTGCATCTCAGGATCATCCTTCCACCGCTCTTCAAGGAATGAGGCTGCACATACTGCACCTGTCGTGACAAGCATGCTGCCAACAAGCGCATAGATGGCACCTGTGATGGCAAGTGGTGTGGGAACTGCAATGACAAAGAGGATGACAGACCCCTGTGCCATTGACAGGTAGCCAACGAACCGCCTGAGGCTTGTTGTGCCCAGCATGCCACCTGCAGCCCAGACTGCATTGATGACTGCAAGGATGGCGAAGAGCGTTGAAAACTGTCCGGATACTGCAGGAAAAATGCCCACGGAAACCACGAGTGCGAGATATCCTGCAACACGGGGAACGATTCCGATGAACAGTTCACGGCTCAGGCTGTCTCCCCCTGTCGCGAGCTTTCCGAGCCATCCATGGAATGGCCAGACGCCCATCCACATGGCGAGCACACCCATGGCGACGAGATACATGAGGCCACTTCTCGACAGGAATGCACCATGCGCTGTGAAGGATGCAGGCTGCAGTACTGGAGCAAGCAGGAGTGTGCTCCCAGCTCCCGTTTCCCGTGCCAGTACGCCAAGCACCGTGCCCAGCACAATGATGCTTGCAAGGCCAGTGATTACCCACCTGCGGGAAGCTTCCATGTGACCAGTGCTCAACTGCCATCCGGTGACTCCAAGAAGCAGGAGAAGTCCTCCAAGAAGGAGTACCACATCATCCGCAAAGAGGATGAGATTGAGGGCACCAAGAGCCACAAGCATGACTGTAATGGCAGTCCGCGGATAGTCACGATCCTTCCACCGGAGGAATGTGAGGCCAAAGAAGATGAAATCGAGTGCGAACACGAGAGTCGTAGTGACGCCATTGGACGAGAGTGCATAGGAAACAGCGATGCCAAGGAAGGTGAACCAGGTGTGCGATTCCGCATACGCAGGTGTCTGCCCGAAACTGTTCACATCATTGACCATCCACAGTGTGGCTATGGCTATCAGCAGTACTGCAATGACAGCAAGAAGACGGATGCGGCCACGATCCTCCTGCGAGCGTGTCGGGAAGAATGCGAGGAAGAGGGCTGTGAGCATTGGCCCAAGTACGAGCACGCTCAGGAGAATATGGGGAAGCTGTCCTGCAGATGCAGCAGTGGTGGGCAGTGGTGTCGCAGGCGCAGTGGTCGCTGGAGTGGGGATGCCAGCAGCTGCAAGGAGTCCAAAGGGAAACAGTGCTGTCATCGTGCCACCCAGACTGCAATCACAATGCCCACTACCATGAAGACTGCGAATACCACACCTGAGGAGAGTCCCTTTTCGCTCCTGTCCTGTTCCCAGGAATGCCACATCTCCTCCAGTCGATGAAAGACTCGGCGATGTCCTGCGGAAAGTGGAGCAAGCACATGGTCATCAGACCGGATGACAAACTCCCCCCATGCTGCAGGCAGGATTTCCGTCAGTGCATTCCAGGCCCGCGCAGTCGGCACACTTCCGCCAGAAATGAGCGAGCCAAGGCGCTGCCTTATGGCATCGAGCTGGCCCACAATGCCTGGCTTGGGAACAGCGAGATTTGATGCCCAGAGTGCAGCGAGACCAACTCCAGCAACAAGAACGACTGCACCAACGAGTGCGCTTTCCAGTGACAGTGTGGGAAGAAGTGCATACACACTCCGAGTCCAGCCGTGCACGACATCAGCAAGAAATGGCGGGAAGGAGATGACTTCCCATACACCAAGTACAAGAGCAAAGATTCCCCATAGCCACTGGCCAGATCTGGGAAGTTCAGCAACCTTCCGTGCATCGAAGCCCCGCCGGTCAGGAAGCGGTCCTGCAAGGATGCGTGCAGTAACAAATGACATCCGAGCACCAATCAGGATGAGTGCGAGAAAGGCAAGGATGCTTCCCAGCACAGCGATTACGACATTGAGATGGCCTGAAACATGGGGAAATGCATTCCACAGCACTGTCGCACTCCCTTCCAGCGTCCAGCCAAGAACACCCACCACGCCTGCAGTGCATGTGACAAGGACAATCCGAGTCATGGGCATCCTTCCCGATATGCCTTGAATGTCTCCAAGAAATCTCGACCGGAACTGGAGGATGAGGTGTGCAGAGAGGGTGTAGAGACCAGCAGCGAGAACGACATCAGTGACTTCCGTCACGATTCCAGCAACATACCCCCCTGCAGCAAAGAAGACGACACCCATGAGGGCTATCCCCTGGAGGACGAGCGTAGCCACATGTGCAAGGTCATCACTGGCCCATGCATACACTGCACTTGCGGCTGCACCAAGCACCCCAAGGATGAAGATGGCCATCATTGCATGCTGCACAGTCATGAAGAGAGGCATGAACTTCCAGAGGATGACACTTGCTGCCACTACCCTCGCAATGTATGAGATTCCTGCGAGTGGGAGGGGCGATTCAGCAGTCGCTTCAAGGGCAAATCCGAATGGAAATGCTCCAATGCGCAGCAGTGCTGCACCACCGATGCACACTGCAAGTAGCCGGGTATCGAGAAGTGCCATTCCCGCACCATGGACATGTCCATGGGAAGCTGCAAGAAATGCCTGCTGCAGGGTGACGAATGTGAACTGGTGGATGGTCGAGGTTGCAGATGTGGAGATGGATGTGGTGCTGATGTACGAGCCGAACTTCACAAACACGAGAACGCAGCCAGCAAGCAGGAGGAGATCGCTCGTCCTGTCGATGAGGAAGAACTGCTTCGCACGATGACGGCCCTCAGCCTGCTGCCAGAGGAATGTCGAAAGGTACCAGCTGGAAAAGCCAATCACCATCCAGGAAACATATGTGGTGATGAGCCCGCCTGACAGGCATGCGCACATGGCACCGAACGTCATCAGGAGTGATGCTGCATAGGCCCTGTGCACACCGTATGCTCCCCGCAGCATGCGGTAGCCAATCCAGGCAACCAGCGTGCAGGATGCGACAACGAGCGTTGCAAGGATCACGGAGAAGACACTCGCATGCAAGCCCAGCTCCAGATCGAAGCTTGGAGCAAACAGTGTCCCTGTCGTGGACTGTGCAATGGAGAGGGTGAGGAAGGGAACCTGCAGCTCATGGGGATGAGCACTGAGATGGAGGAGCCAGTATCCAGACTCGATTGCAAGCCCGACAGTCGTGAGGATCATGCCGAGAAGACAGGTGAATGCTGCCCTGCGCTGCACCTCGAAGAGGTACGAGATCGCAAGCATGGCTAGGGGAAGTGCCACAACGATCCACAGCAGAACATCACTATTCATTCTGTCTCCTCCTCATGTGCTGGAGACTGCTGGTCTTCCTCCAGGAGTCCTGCACTCGACAGTCTCCTGAGGGCAACGCGTGCTGCTGCCACACCCATTCCTGCTGCAACAACGACTGCAGTGGCACCAAGTGCAGTGAATGAGAAAAGGTCACCCTCATGGTTCCTGAACGCGATACCTGAAGCAAGAAGGGCCATGAGACCACCGAATGCTGCTGCTGCGAGTGCGAGACCCTGCCTCTCAGTGTGGCGAGTCACCTCGATCCACCCGATCCCAGCAAGGATCACAGCGCATGCTGCACACCAGACTGCTACTGCAATGCTCATTGCTGATTCCTCTTCCGTGCGACTTCTTCCCGGCGAAGCGCTATCGCTTCCTTTCGGGCAATGCGCTGACGCTCCTGAAGCTCACGTCGCCTGAGCCGTGCACGCTGAGCCTGTGTGCGATGAAGTTCCTCTTCCGTTTCGAGAAGTAGAGCCCGGACTCCAACGGTTCCCGTGATGATGAGTGCACAGGCTGCAAGGGCGACAAGCTCCCACTGCGGTGTGACCATGGGGAGAAGTTGGGGAAGCTTTCCCCTCGTGGTGTTCTCAGCAATTGCTACTGCACCAGCGACAAGGACACCTGCGCCTGCAATGATGCCAACTGTCCCTGCATGGCGTTGCGATGGCTTCGTGAGCGGCATCCGGAGTGCAATCCAGACAATGCTTGCAAGGATGGCTGCAGCTCCAAGCCACAATGCACCGACTGCGAGGGCCCACACTGCAAGTCCTGCTCCGAGCAATCCAAACAGAAACACTCCAGCACGGGGATGGCTTGCTTCAATGGCGACTGCACTCACAACGAGTGCGTCTGCACACGTTCCTACCAGGACAATCCATTCCATAGATGCAGAACTCTTCCTTCGCTCCCATGTCTGTGCGGTACTTGCTACACGATACCCCAAGAGCACACCCTTGAGTGCTCTCCCGTTCACGTATCGGTGGTAGGTGCCGTTTCTCCAGACGTGTTCGAACTGCCATCCGAACCTTCCTTCCCATGGTCTTCCCGAACAGGCTCAAAGAGGGCAACAAGGAGTATGAAAAGAAGAATGATGAATCCGCCAGCAATCTCTGTTGGCGAGAGAACCACAATGCCTGCATTGAAAGATGCTGTCAGGAGTCCATGGAGATTCCGTGTGGTTGGAACCTGCTGAAACACGATGGCAACAAGGAGAACTGCAGCTCCAAGGGCAATCCCGTACGCCAGCCAGTTTCCGCTCCGCCGTGCATGCTGGAATGCTCCTGTGCATATGCACGACACAATGATGACTGCAAGAATGCCGACTATGACTGTTCCTGGAGTCGCTGCACCTGGGGAATACATCACTTCGCCTCCTGGATGATGCCACCACCAATCACGCGATCCCCCTCATAGACAACGCATGACTGCCCTGGCGCTACCTGCACTACTGGCTGCAGCATGCGGATCTCCGCAGTTCCATTCCCACGATCTGCACGGAGGAGTTCTGCCTCTGCAGGAATCCCGTGGGCTCGCAGCTGGACCATGATGGGGCGCGATATGCGCACAGTCGGCGAGGGATCTATCCATGAGCACGACTCGAGCAGCAGATGCTGCCGTTCAAGGGAAATGCGTGGACCGACTGTGACAGTGTTTGTTTCTGCATCGATTGCTGTGACATAGAGCGGCTCTGTAACTGGAGAGACTGGACTCGAGGGAATCCTGCTCCGCTGTCCAACAGTGTAGAACGGTATGCCCTCATGCTCGCCAACCTGTCTTCCATCGACATGCACAATAGGGCCAGGACGAAACTGACCTGCAAGTCTCTTGCGGAGATCGTCTCGGACTGTGCCATTCACAAAGCAGAGCTCCTGGGAATCCGCCTTGTCTGCTGTGGGGAGACCATGGCTTCTCGCTTCTTCCCTGAGTGTCTGCTTCGATACAGTATCCCCAACGGGGAAAATGGCATGGTCAAGCTGGTCCTGGCTCAGCCTGTAGAGTGTGTACGACTGGTCCTTTGCGGGATCGACCCCACGATACAGTCGCATCATTCCGTTCTCAAGAACTCGACGTGCATAGTGGCCAGTTGCGACATGGGTTGCACCCACAGAACGTGCACGCTCAAGGAGTACTCCGAACTTGATCTGCTCATTGCAGGTAATGCATGGATTTGGTGTCCTTCCAGAGGCATATCCAGCAGCAAATGTGTCAATGACCGCTGCATGAAACTCCTCCTCGAGATCCCATGCATAGTGCCGCATGCCAAGAAGAGAGGCAACACGACGTGCATCCTCAACAGCATCAAGCGAGCAGCAGCCCCGATCCCGAACCTGCTCCCGATCCTTCGGCCAGAGAGCAAGGGTGATGCCAAGTGTCGCAATTCCTGAAGCGACAAGCCGAAGTGCAGCCACACTAGAGTCAACGCCTCCAGACATTGCAACTGCAACGACTGCATCAGATGGCAGACCAGCCTGCCAGGTCACTGTGTCAGGTCGCGCGGAAAGCTGGGCATGTACTGTAGTCATGGCCATATCGTCCCACATGGGAAGTGGGCACTGACACCACTACGGCTCAGCCGGGACAGAAACGGGGAGCACGACATCAGGCAGAAGTTCCGGAAGGAGTGGCTGCTGCAGAGCCCACTCAAGGGTAAATCTCGACCAGGATTCGAGATGGGGAAATGCAAGCACATCCTCCACGGGAAGAAAGGAGCCATCAAGCTTCTCCTCTTCCCTGATGGCAAGAGTTGCATCATCAGGAAGATCCACGATGAAGGCGAGCCCCACATGGACTCGTGAAACACCAGGCGCAGTGTCGTTCACAATGCCTGCAAATCGTGCAATGGATGCACTTCCTGCATACACTTCCTCCTCCCACTCCCGCCTGAGTCCAGTGAGAATCATCTCATCCACAAGCTCGGAGACATCGGACACGTGTCCGCCTATGCTTACCGTGCACTGCCCATGGAGACGGGCTTCCGTCGACTGGTTCCGACGGATCATGGCGAACACTTCCGAACGGTTCTTCCGGAAGGCTGTGCTGAATGGAATGATCTGCTGGAGGGATTCATCAGTCTCTGCACGGGCACGCTCCACAAGCTCTGGATGGGAACGGATGGCAGCAATCTGGAAGGCGCTGTCCGGAAAGAATCCCGTTGGCTCCTCCCTTTCCCACAGGCGGCTACGACTGATGCACAGGACACGTTCACGTGTCCAATGATCTTCCAGGGATGTCATGCTACCTCCCTACGAGTGAACTGGGTGCCGGGTAGCCACATGGGACCTGATGCGGTCAAGAGCCTTCTCGATGTTCGCAATGGAGTTGGCATAGCTGAGACGGATATATCCCTTTCCATGCTCGCCAAACGCAGTTCCTGAGAGCACGCCGACACCGCTTTCCTCGAGGAGCGTCTTGGCAAGTTCACTTTCGTTCCACCCTGTCTCTTCGACATTGGGAAAGACATAGAAGGCTCCCTGTGGACGGTGGCACCGGAATCCGGGTATGGCATTCAGGCCATCGACAATGACATCCCGGCGCCTGTGGAACTCATCCACCATTGCAGTCACTGCTGCATCACTCTCCTCACTCTCGAATGCCTCGGTTGCAGCCCACTGCGTGAATGCAGCAGCACACGAGGACGTGTTGATCATGAGTGTGTCCATCTTCTTTGCAATCTGCTCAGGCATCACACCAAAGCCGAGTCTCCAGCCACACATGGCCCACGCCTTGCTCATCCCATCCATGAGGATTGTCCGTTCAGGCATTCCGTCCTGTGCGAAAAGCGATACATGGTCAGTCCCGTATGTGAGCCTGCCATAGATCTCATCGCTGATGACGACAAGATTCCGCTCCTGCACGAGCTCTGCAATGGCAGCACAGTCCTCTCTGGTAAGAACACCGCCTGTGGGATTCGCAGGAGTATTGATGATGATGACCTTTGTCCTGTCCGTTATGAGGGAACGAAGCTCATCAATATCGAGACGGAAATCGTTCTGCTCCCGGATGGGACTCGCGACAGCTTTCCCGCCAATGAAGTTGATGAGCGAGTGGTAGATGGGGTATCCGGGATCCGGGTAAATGACTTCATCACCGGGATTCACGAGGGAGAGCAGTGCGAAAAAGAGGATGTTCTTGCTTCCTGGAGTGAGTACCACATGGGATGCAGGAACCTTCACTCCTGTACGGCGTTCAACATATGCTGCAGTCGACTCACGCACTTCCATGATGCCGCTCGCTGGTGTGTAGTGGGTTGCACCCTCACGCATTGCCCGGGCAGCCCGTTCAACGATGTTTGCAGGTGTGGGAAAGTCCGGCTCCCCGATCTCGAGATGGACAACATCCTTTCCCTCCGCCTCAAGGGCACGTGCCCGTGCAAGGACGACGAATGCCCCCTCAGTGCCAATATGATCCATCCGCTCAGCAAACTCAAAGTCCATCGTGTCCTACCTTCATCTCATCGGGAATCGATGCATCGTCCGCTACGACTATATCCATAACAGTGACAGATTCGACACGGGCTAGAGGTGGTCCCGCATTGAGGAGATGCTCAAGAAGGCTGAGTGCCTCGCCGCTCCCGAATGCCTCGCATTCAACTGCTCCCGAGGAGGCATTCCATACAGTGCCTGCAACTCCAAGCTCCCGAGCTGCATGGAGTACAAATGCCCGGAATCCGACACCCTGTACCCGGCCGGATACGTGAAAGCGCTTGCCCTCAGCCATTCCAGCGAAGTGTTGTCGTTCCAGGCGGAGTTCCTGTTCCAGAAGCAGTCTTCGTGCCTGTTGCCTTGATGATGCCGCCGTAATCACCAATAACCTGTACCTTCCCGGTGCCCTGTGGAATGACGAACGCCACTTCATCAAGCTGCGTGATCGTCATGGAGGAGTATGACCCGGGCCCGAGGAATGCAGGAAGGACGGATCGGGAAGCAGGCTGCTGGAGGGAGTACTGCTGGTGCATGGATACAGCATCAACAGTCCTGTAGATCGCAAGGACGAGGGTTTCTCCCTGTGCAAGCGGGAATTCAAGGGGCTGGTACTGGGAATCATATGCGCAGGAGACAGAAATGCTGCCACTGGTCCTGAGACCAGCAAACTGCGACTGCGTTTTGAGATTCCAGCCCGAAGTGAACTCCCCACCAGCAAACTTCGAGGATGTAGCAGTCATGTAGTTGCTGCGGTAGCTGGCAAATGCAGTGAGCATGGAAGTATCAGTGGCATCAGACACAGCAATCGCACCATGTGCAGCTGCAATGCCTGGCACGGGGATGGGATTCGCAAGGGAGCCAACTGGAATCTCATAGAGAACACGCCAGCGTGCATTCCGTGCATCCTGCGAGAAGAGAAAGAGCTGTGGGGGAGCAGCTGGCTTCGATGTTGTCCGCACATCTGCAAGAAAGTACTTCGGCCAGCCCTGGGACGTTGCAGGGTAGACTGTCGTGTCCCATTTTGGTGCTGTGTAGGTTCCCCCTTCGCTCTTCTGTCCCATGAGCTTGAATATCTGGTAGTACGCATTGTCGATGAGTGCAGAGGCACCTTCCTCATGCTGGTTCTGGATCGCGACATCGAGCGTGTTGTTTGCAGTCGTGTTCGCTGTGTTGTACTCAGCGACAATGGCGCTTGCTGCTGAAGTGGTGATGCCAGCTGTTGCTGTTCCGCAGGCACTCACGAGAAAAGCGACTGCCACTATCCCAATGCTGCGAACGCGTCGTCCCATTTCCAGCTCCCAGATGATCTGAAGTCCAGTTTCAGCCTACCACGCTCCATCATGATGGGTTACGTGCCCAGGGTCATCACTTGCACATATTCGGCAGATCGAGATGCTCCGTGCTTCCAGGGTGGACCACCACTGTGAGAATGGATTTCGCATTCGAGCCGGGAGCACCATATGTGCCAACAAGGATGTATGACCCTGCCGGAAGAACGAACCTGTA
>DAIDIX010000047.1 GCA_027451645.1 Candidatus Dormiibacterota bacterium
GTGATGCAAACGCGACAATCCATGCTGCAGCCATGGGTCTGTGGACCTCGACATTCTCGACTGTGTATTCTCCAAGGGCAGTGCCAAGGACATGGACTGGACCTGTCGCAAAGACGGTTTCATGCTCGCTCGCCCACGCATCCGAAATGGCTTCCTTCCTGCTTACAGGAGGAGACCAGTCCGCAATGCTCCGATATGCGAACCCCAGGGGTCCAGAAACGACATACTGCGAATCCGCACCAGCAATCGTGACAATGTCCGTATTCGCACCATATCGGGGTGTGTCATGTGGCTGTCCAGTGAGAGCTGTTCCACAGACGATGGCGACAATGCCAATTCGTACCAGATTCTGCACCGTGTTCATGCCCTGTACACTCCAGCAGTCCCCTCCCCCCATTGTGGAGTGATGTCCTGGACTGCAACAATGGGTGCACGCAACATCGTGACAGGCTTTCTTCATCCGTCACGACCGTACACGAGGGGAATTCTCCATGCCTGGACCTGATTCAAAGATCGCCATTCCGCATTCGCAGCATCCGCATCTCCGGACAGCTACACGTACCGGTGCAACGGACAGCAATGCCCTCCTTACACTCACCATTGCGCTTCGAGAAAATCCTGCTGGCGCCTCCATCTTCGAGACAGTCGACCGCATCCACCGGAATGAGCCTGGAAAGCGGCGCTTCCTCACCCGTGCACTCCTTGGCCGCCATCATGGAGCAAGAAGTGCGGATGTCACAAAGGTGACTTCCTTTGCGAGGGATCACAACCTTGCAGTCAGTGAAGTTGATGCACCAACACGCACAGTCAAAGTCACTGGCCGTGTTTCTGACATCGAAGATGCGTTTGGTGTCACCCTCTCCGACTACGAGGCTCCCGGCAACATCCGCTATCATTCTCACGATTCCGACATTCATGTTCCCACGGATCTTGCTGGCATCATCACCCATGTCATGGGACTCAGCAGCCGGCCAGTCTGCAGGACCCATTACGTCCGGCCGACCCAGCAGCAGCTCGCACAGCAGATCATCTACCCTCCCGATGTCATTGCAAAAGCCATGAAGGTTCCCCCAGTGGGTGCTGCTGGAACTCCCGGCACAGTGCCAGGAGGGAATGTCGTTCTTGGCATCATCGAGCTTGGAGGACTTGTCACTGATGCAGACATCACTGCGTACTGCGCCAAGTTCGGATATCCGAAACCCAACATCGTCCATGTGAGCGTTAATGGCCAGCAGCCCCAGAACGATCCTGGTGGAGCGAATGTCGAGGTCGCACTCGACGTTGAGGTTGGTCTTGGCATGGCACCCGGACTCACCATTGTCGTGTACGATGCACCAAACACCTCCCAGGGTGTCCGTGATGCCATCGTTGCAGCCATGAACGATACTGTGCACAGGCCCATGTCCATCTCCATGAGCTGGGGAGGAGCAGAACTCCTCGACTGGTCTCAGGCTGACATGATGGAGATCAACCAGGCACTTGCACAGGCATCTGCTCTTGGCTGTACATTCGGCTTCTCTGCAGGGGATGGGGGCTCCGTTGACGGAGTGAATGATGGAAAGCAGCATGCTGATTTCCCAGCCACAAGTCCCTATGCGGTTGCAGCAGGCGGTGTGCGTGCAGTCCTTGACAGGCTCACAGGTGCAATCCAGTCCATAGCAGCCTGGGGAGGTACTGCACAGCAGATGCAGACAAATGGCGGTACGGGCGGCGGTGTCAGTGAGGTATTCCCTGTTCCCTCGTACCAGTCTGGCAACGGCATCCATCCTGTCTCAGCAAACCCGCCCCACAATCCCGGACGTGGTGAGCCAGATGCCTCTGGAGTTGCAGATCCCCAGACAGGTCTCGCAGTCATCTCCGATGGAAAGTACGAGGGTGTTGGCGGAACGAGTGCATCCGCACCGGAGATCATGACGGGAATTGCAGTCCTCTCAGCCCTCCAGAACGGGAAGGGCTTCGGACTCATCAACAGGGACCTCTATGCGCTTGGCAACAAGGGATTTACGGACGTCACATCAGGAACAAACGGGGCATACTCTGCTGGGCCAGGATGGGATCTCACCACGGGATGGGGTTTTCCGAACTTCGAGACCATAGCGAAGGCTGTCGGCATCAACATCACTGCAGCTCTCCGTCGCCTTGCCCACCGTCCACCTGCTGCTCCATCTGCACCGGGAGTGCAGGGACCAGGCCTGTAGCGACGAACGGGGAGCAGGGTTCACCTGCTCCCCGTTCCTGAACTTCACTGCTATGCGTGGAGTGCTACAGCTCCTCCAAGAACGATTGCATCGATGCGCTCCTGGACGTCCTGTGTGATCTTCGGAGCCACCTCAAGTGCATTGAGGTTCGTCTTCAGCTGCTCAAGCCGGCTTGCACCCGTAATGACAGTCGAGACATGGGGATTGAGTGTGCACCATGCTATGGAAAGCTCTGCAAGGCTGCAGCCAAGATCTTCTGCAACACCAAGAAGCTCCTTCACCTTCGCATTCTTCTCGGGGTTTGTAAGCCCCCTTCGAAGCCACTCATAGCCGGAGAGTGTGGCCCGGCTTCCTTCCGGAATGCCATCCACGTACTTCCCGGTGAGGACTCCGGATGCAAGCGGACTCCAGATGGTGAGGCCAAGTCCGATATCGTCATACAGCCGTGCGTACTCGTGCTCCACCTTGTTCCGCTCGAGGATGTTGTACTGGGGCTGCTCCATTACTGGCTTGTGGAGGTGATGCCGCTCCGCAATCTCCCATGCTGCACGGATGTCTGCTGCTGACCATTCAGAGGTTCCCCAGTAGAGTGCCTTGCCGGAGGTGATGATGTCATGCATGGCGAAGACAACTTCCTCGATTGGAGTCTCGGGATCTGGCCGATGGCAGAAGATGAGGTCGAGGAAGTCCTGCTGGAGGCGCTTGAGCGATCCGTCAACTGCCTGCATGAGGTACTTCCTGTTGAGGGTCATCCGTGTGTTCACTCCCTCCTCAATGCCGAAAAAGAACTTTGAAGAGAGGACATATGAATGGCGTGGCCACTTGAGCTTCCTGATGGCTTCTCCCATGATCGTCTCCGACATGCCGCCACTGTACACTTCAGCATTGTCAAAGAAGTTCACGCCATGATCGTAGGCGTATCCAAGACACGATTCTGCCAGTGCTGTATCAACCTGCTTTCCAAAGGTTACCCACGAACCAAACGACAGGACACTGACCTTGAGTCCGGCCTTGCCTAGACGACGGTATTCCATGATTTCCTACCTCCCGAATTTCCTGAGGACATCTGTCCAGGTTGCTGGACTGCGGGTGAACTGGTGGGGATGTTCACCTGGACCACTTCCAGTGTGACAGAAGGGGATGTGCTCTGCGAGATGCTCCCCGGATGGTTCCCTTTCAGGATGTTCAGCGAATCTCGCGCGAACCGTGTATGCTCGAAGGACTGTAGTGTCATCCCTTTCTATGCAGGAAAACCTCCATGATGATGAAGCGAGTTCTCTCGATCGGTGTGCTGGCTGCAGCACTGAGCCTTGCAGCCTGCGGTGGCAATGCTCCGTCGGCTTCGAATGGTGGTGGCTCAACTCCGTTCTCTGTCAAGAGCGGTACGAGTGTCAGTGCCTCAGGCTATTCTGCAACCCTTCCCGGTAGTGGCTGGAAGATCGTGCATCCCACGCAGAACCTTCCCTCAGGACTCACCCTTGCTGTAGCAGCAAACGGGAATCTCGGACTCGATCCGAAGACTGGTGCTCCGACAGGCTCCGTCTCGGCTTCGACCATTTTCGTCCATATCGTTGGCGGAAAGGGGTCGGCCTTCCCCGTAACATCCCTTCCCTTCTCCTCCACTCCCATAGCAACGCTTGCACAGGCGTACTTTGGAGTCCAGGCAACACAGACAAGCAGTGTCACTCCCTTCAAGACGTACAACCAGACACTTTCCGGAGCCAAGGCGTACGAACTCTATGCAGTCTCGTCACAGATCAGCTCGGGAAGTGGCTCCTCAAGTTCGACGCCAGCAATCCAGACAGTTGTGAACTACACCCTCTTCGCCATCAGGAATGGAGATTTCTACACTATCGATGTGACCTGTCTTCCAAGCCAGGCGAACATGGCAACTGCAGAGAATGTATTCCTCAATCTCCTCAACAGCTGGAGCTGGTCGTAGGGAGTACGGAAGCTGCGCTTCTCACCGTCTGGAGAAGGTACTCCTCGCAATGGAAGATGCTTCCCCTGTCTCAGGCTGGCTGGAGTTCTCGCAGGAGGGCGATTGCACGGTCAGCATGGGTATCCATGTTGAGTTCGCTTGCAATGACTCCCCTGACGGTGCCATCTCTGTCAATGACGAACGTTGTCCGCTTTGCAGGAAGGAATCCCTTCCTCTTGATGCCGAACAGTTTCGCAATTTCATGATCCTCGTCTGAGAGCAGCGGGAAGGGAAAGGAATACGTTCCTGCAAACTTTGCCTGCTGGTCAACAGAATCCGCACTCACACCCACAGCATGGCCCCCAGCAGCCTGGATCTCACCATACATGTCTCGGAAATGGCAGCTCTCCTGTGTACACCCCGGAGTGAAGGCCTTCGGGTAGAAGAAGAGGACGAGTGGACCCTTGGCAAGCAGGTCCGAGAGTGTCACACTCGTGCCTGTCTGGTCCTTCGCTGTGAAGTCAGGTACATGTTCACCTTGCTGCATACACCTAGGGTACACCACGTTCAGCACAGCAGGACTTTCCGATGCATGCCTGCCCCGGTATACTTGGGTCGGACACGAACCATGGCACACCGTATTTCCTTCGTCACACTCTCTGCCATCTGCACTCTTGCAGTGCTCCTCTCTGCTCCCGTGCCCACTCGTGCTGCATCCACTCCTCCTGCTCCAATTACCGTCTGTCTCGATCCTGGCCATGGAGGTTCACCGAACCCGTCGAATCCGTCGCAGCCATACGACTCAGGTGCGATTGGCCTCAACGGCCTTGAGGAGAAGAACCTCACACTTGCTGTTGGCCTTCGCGTGCGCACCCTCCTCGAGCAGGATGGTGTCCATGTGGTCATGACACGCACTACTGATACGGATCCTTCGATTTACCAGCGGGAGGAAACCTGCGTCCGGGCAAAGGCAGCGCTCTTTGTAAGCATCCACTTCAACTCCTTCACTACACCTCAGCCTGAGGGAGCCCTTGTCCTCTATCCGAACACGTCTGACATCCCATTTGCGAACACGATGGAACGCGCGATCGTGACAGGGCTTGGTCCATGGCACATTGCAAATGATGGCATCCAGTTCGATGGAGACTGGTGGACCCATGCTCCCATGCCCCAGGTCACTGTCGAATCAGCGTATGTGAGCAATCCCCATGATGCTGCACTCCTTGCCACACCAGCATTCCTCAATGCGGATGCTGCTGCCATTCGCAGTGGAATCGAGGCATATGATCCTGCAATCCTCCGCCTGAAGCCCTCCATTCTCGCATGGCGTGCCACTCATCACGAAGTCCAGCAAGCTTCCACAGCAGCAACGCCTGCTGCTCCTTCAGCTGCCAGCACGTCATGGAACCCCTTCCTTCTCCTGCTCCTCCTGTTCAGTGCGGGAGGAGCTGTCCTCCTGCTTCGAGCACGACTGAGATCTGCCGGGAATGGGCGCACGAAGTCTGCCAGGCGACATTCTGGATCTGCATCATCCCGACCTGCAATGCGGCAGGAACGGGAGCTTCTGGGAAGCAGGCATGCAGCACACCTCCGCTCCCGGCAATCCGGCGTTCCTCCCACAGGGCGGACGAGGTAGTCTGGACACTGCGTCAATCAGGGACGTCCTGTACACTGATAGTGAGAACACTGCTGTAGGAGGTTCCCCCGAATGGTTTTCGCACCCCAGCTTCGCGTCCCTGGTCCTACTCCGCTTCCCGACCGGGTGATACGTGCAGCGAGCCAACCCCTCATCAATCACCGTGGTCCTGAATTCTCAGAGATGCTTGGCACCATATCGAGCCATCTCCGGAAAATGCTGTTCACTTCAGGACACATCCTCCTTATCCCCGGTTCAGGCACGTATGGCCTTGAGGCAGCGGTTGCGAACCTCATGAGTCCAGGGGATACAGGACTCTTCTGCACAAATGGCTATTTTGGCGAGCGGTGGGTCTCCATTGCCCAGGCATATGGGGTGAATGTCATCCACCTCGACATCCCCTGGGGCGAGGTCATGACTGCAGAAGACATCAGCACTGCACTCTCCCGCCATCCTGAAGTCACTACAGTGTTCGTCACTCACAATGAGACGAGTACTGGCATCACGAATCCTCTTGAGGACATCGCGAAGGTTGTTGCCGATCACAATCGCATTTTCGCAGTCGATAGCGTGAGCGGTGCAGGTGCTCTCCCAGTGCATGTTGATGAACTCGGCATCGATGTTCTTGTCACTGCCTCACAGAAGGGGTGGATGGCACCACCAGGACTTGCCATGGTTGCTGCAAGCGATCGTGCTCTTGCCGTATCGAAAAAGTCAAAAAGTCCGAAATGGACATTCGATTTCGAACGGTTCGTCTCAAGTGCTGCAAAGGGCATGACCCCAACAACTCCTCCACTCAGTGTGTACTATGCCCTTGCTGAGGGACTTGCCATGATGGATGAGGAGGGGATTGAGCGTGTCTGGGGCAGGCACAACAAGGTCGCAACCATGATCCGTACTGGTGTCCTCTCAATGGGACTGAAGCTCTTCGCGCCAGAAGGTTTCCGGAGCAATGCAGTCACTGCAGTCCGTTCTCCTGCTCCCGATGCGGAATCGCTCTCCCTGCTCCTTGCAGATCTCCGGGAGAAGTACGGTCTCATCCTTGCTGGCGGCCAGGGTGAGCAGATCGGGAAGATCTTCCGCATTGGCCACCTCGGATACATGGATGAGCAGGATGTGTATGGCATCCTTGGTGCACTCGAATGTGCACTCTTCGATCACGGGTACCTCTCCCGAATCGGCTTCGCTGTTCCTGCAGCCCAGACCACCTCTCAGGCGTGGGTATTCGGCCAGGAACTCGTGACTGCAGACCGCTAGCACACATGACGGATCACTCCATCATCGTAACGGACCGCATTGCAGATGAGGGGCTCGCACTCCTCAGGGACGGCGGAGTCCATGTCGAGTATGTGCCCGGCCTCCCGAAGGATGAACTCCTGGAGCGAATTGGATACCATGATGCCCTCATTGTCAGGAGTGAGACGAAAGTGACACGGGATCTCCTCGACCGGGCAACACGGCTCCGCATCATTGGCAGGGCAGGTGTTGGTGTCGACAACATCGATGTCGCCTCTGCCACTGGTCGGCACATCCTTGTGGTGAATGCTCCCGACGGGAATACCGTTGCTGCAGCAGAACATACGATTGCACTCCTCCTTGCACTGGCTCGGCAGGTTGCTGTTGCTGCAGCAACGCTCGCTTCTGGTGGCTGGGACCGCTCCAGGTTCCTTGGCATGCAGGTACGGGGAAAAGTGCTTGGAATCATCGGCTTCGGAAGGATTGGACGGACAGTGGCAGACATTGCGAGAAATGGTCTCCGCATGGATGTCCTTGCATACGATCCCTACTGCCCTGCATCTGCCATGGAGGAACTGGGCATCACTCCTGTCGACGACCTTGCTGCACTCCTCCGGGCATCGGATGCAGTATCTCTCCACGTACCTCTCACTGCTGACACGACCACGCTCATCGGTGCACATGAGCTGCAGCTCATGCGGCCCCATGCCCTTCTCCTCAATGTAGCGAGGGGTGGACTTGTCGATGAGGAGGCTGTTGTCCGTGCGCTTGATGCTGGATCCCTTGGTGGAGCAGCCTTTGATGTCTTCGCAACGGAGCCGCTTCCTCCCGAGTCGCCTCTGCGGACGCATCCCCGTGTCCTTGTGACTCCACATCTCGGTGCAAGCACCCATGATGCACAGCGGTTCGTAGCCATCGATGTTGCTGAGCAGGTGCTCCGTTTCCTCAGGGGAGAAACTCCCACGTCCGGAGTCAACCTTGCTGAGGTCCAGCAATGATTGAACTCCGGCCATTTCGCGGTCTCCGGTTTGATCTCGATGTGGTGGGTTCCCTCGGAGATGTCCTCGCTCCTCCATACGATGTGATCGACGATCCTGACCGGGACCGTCTCTACAGTTCAGGCATGCGGAACATCGTGCGCATCGACTCAGGAAGGGACTATGCAGACGATCTTCCCGATGTTCATGACCGGTACACGCGGGCTCATGACCATCTCGAGAGCTGGAAGGCAATGGATATTCTCATCCGTGATGACAGGCCTGCCCTGTATGTCAGCTCCCATCAGTTCATTGGCAAGCATGGCGTCCAGGAGGAGCGTCTTGGCATCTACTGTGCAGTGCGCATCGATGACAGTGCCCCTCCCCTTCTCCTCCACGAACGGACTGGCTCCTCTCCCATAGGAGACCGCCTCAACCTCCTCCGCAGCACGAATGTCATGACAAGTGCCATTTTCGGACTATGGGATCCAGCATCGGCTGCCCTCGATACCCTTCTCGACGATCTCCACGCCTCTCCTCCTGCCTCGGAAGGGAGTGTCAACTGGAATGGAAGTGATGAGCACCATGCGCTATGGGTGCTTGATGATCCTGTCCGGATTCAGCAGATCACTGATGTCCTCAGTACCTCAACTGTCCTCATTGCAGATGGCCATCACCGGTATGCAGCCTCCCAGCAGTACTCGAGGGAGCAGCACCGCATGCACCCGGAGTGGTCATCCCCTGCTCCTGGCGACTGGGCACTCGTCTACCTCACTGCTGCCCGTGGTCCCGCGCTCCACCTCGATGCAACACACCGGCTCATCCAGCTCGGTGCAGGACTCCCCGAGATCAGCACCGACATCCTCAACGAGCTGTCACCAGCATGTGCATGGCAGGAGCATCATGATGAGGCATCATGCTGGAGGGCTCTCGCCAATCTCCACTCAACAGGCCGGTCTGCATGGATCATCTCCATTGCTGGCCGCTTCTTCTCCGTCTGGACCACACCCCCTCCTGGAGACCACCGCTCCTCCCTTCCCGTATCCATTGTCGAGGACATGGTGATGCACAAGTTCGCCCATGCACTCGGGATGTCCCACACTGCCCTTCTCGAGCACACGCACTACATCCACGATTCCTCCTCGATCATTGCTGCTACGCGCAACCATCCTGTATCAACACTCGGCATCATCCTTCCTCCCTGCACGATCGATGATGTCCTCTCCGTCTCCCATGCAGGAGGGGCTATGCCGCGGAAGTCCACCTACTTCACTCCCAAGCTGCCAACTGGCCTTGTTCTCCTTCCGCTTGACGAATGACAACGATCACGGTATCCGCAGTCCTCTTCGACATGGATGGTGTCCTCATCGACACAGAACCCCTCTGGGATGAAGCGGAACGGATGGTTGCCACAGAGTGTGGATTCACTCTCCCCGACTCCATGCTCGATGCAACACGCGGTGTCCGCATCAGGGAAGTCGTACGTGAGTGGCAGCGAGTCTTTCCTGGGCACGACATCCCTCTCGAGGCCACCTGTGCAGCAATCACTGCTGCAGTTGAGGACACGATACGGATGGAGGGGAAGCCGCGGGAGGGAGTCCTCCCATTCCTTGATGAGCTTCATCGTGCAGGCATCCCCTGTGCTCTCGCATCCTCATCGCCCCGCCCGCTCATTGCAGCAGTACTCGACACTCTTGGCATTGCGGACGCATTCCGGGAGGTCGTCTCCGGAGATGATGTTGCACACGGAAAGCCCCATCCCGAAATCTACATGACGGCAGCTTCCCGCATCCGCATGGCTCCAGCATCCTGTGCAGCCATTGAGGATGCTCTTGCAGGCATGCAGGCTGCACGTGCTTCTGGTGCATACTGCATAGCACTCCCCGATCCCAGCATCACTTCCTCACCCGAACTTGCTGCAGCATCCCACGTATGCTCATCATTCACCCGCCTTGCATCACACTGCAGCTTCACGTCCCTGCTTGCCATCGACTGCTCTCCCCATCCTGACACTCCCTGATCTTCCTGTACTTGTGTCATGATCGATAGTGGCAGTCCTGTGTTTCACGAACAGCCACCACGGGTATCGTTCAGATACGTGGCGGTGTCAGCAATGAATGGAGTAGGTATCAGTGCCCATCTATGTATATCGCTGCCAATCGTGCAGCAGTGAGTTTGAGCTCATGCAGAAGATGACGGATCCTCCAGTGGCAGCATGCCCATCGTGCAATGGAACAAGCTCCCGAGTGATCCTGCCTGCAGGAGTCGTCTTCAAGGGGAGCGGGTTCTACAAGACGGATTCCCGATCCCAGAGCAGTGACAGCAGTTCATAAGCAGTGTTAACGTGGGGAGAGCAGCCCAGTTGTTCCCCCTTGAAGGAGGTCCTTGAATGTCCCACCCC
>DAIDIX010000048.1 GCA_027451645.1 Candidatus Dormiibacterota bacterium
GAGCCGCCAATGAGAATCGGGGGATGGGGTGCATGAAGTGGCTGGGGATGATTGAGGAGCCGTTCAGCAGTGTAGTGCTCCCCCTGGAACGGAGCATAATCATCCCTCCACATCTGATGGGCAATCTGGAGTGTCTCCTCAAGGCGTTCAAACCGCTCACGCAGTGGGGGAAAAGCGAACCCGTATCCGCGGTGTTCCTCCTCGTTCCAGGCTGCTCCAATGCCGAGATATGCACGGCCGCTGCTGAGGACATCCAGTGTTGTTGCAATCTTCACGAGGTGTGCAGGATTGCGATAGGTAACCCCTGTCACCATCGTTCCAAGGCTGATGCGTGAGGTGATGCCTGCCATGAATCCGAGAGTCGTCCATCCCTCGAGCATGTCGTGCTCTGCAGGTCCGACCATCGAGATCTGGAAGAAATGGTCCATGAACCAGATGCTTGCCATGCCTGCATCTTCTGCACGGCGGCCAATGGTGCGGAGATGGTCAGCAATGCGGGAGGATCCTCCCTCCCAGGTGAAGTTGGGAACCTGCAGTCCAAGCTTCATATCGCTCCTCCTCGCACATTGTCTTCCGTTATATCGTGCTGCATTCTAGTATCCCATGTGTGCTCACGTACAATGGAGCTGCACATGGAACTCTATAACACAGCGACTGCCTCGAAGGAGCATCTTGACCTTGGTCACGAGGTTTCCCTGTACGTGTGTGGCATCACACCATATGCTGCGACCCATCTTGGACATGCATTCACATACCACACGTTCGATGTGCTGACGAGAATACTCCAGCACGATGGGCACAGTGTCAACAGTGTGAGGAATGTCACGGATGTGGATGATGACATCTTCCGGGTGAGCCGGGAGCGGAGTGTTCCTGTCGACCAGCTCGTGTCATCCGAGATGGAGATCTTCCATACGGACTGCCATGCACTGAACATGCTCCCCGTCACCCATGAGCCGTACGCTTCCGGTGCCATTGAGGCAATGATTGCCCGGGTTGGCGAGCTTGTTGCATGCGGAGCAGCATATGTTGTTGGTGGAACCGTGTACTTTTCCGTGGATTCCTTCCCTTCATACGGACAGGTATCCCACTACGACACATCCACAATGCGTTCCCTCTCCCGACTGCGGGGTGCGAACCCCGATGATCCGAACAAGAGGAATCCTCTTGATTTCATTCTCTGGCAGCCGGAGGCACCTGGCGAGAAGAGCTGGGATTCACCATGGAGCAGCGGCCGTCCAGGATGGCACATCGAGTGCTCCACCCTGGCAGAGAGCCTTCTTGGTCTTCCTGTGGACATCCATGGTGGCGGAGAGGATCTCATCTATCCGCACCATGAGTCAGAGGCAGCCCAGGCTGAGGCATGCAGCACCTCGACCACATTTGTCCGGTACTGGGCGCATGTGTCACATGTTGCCTATGAGGGAGAGAAGATGAGCAAATCCCTTGGGAACCTCATCTTTGCCCGTGACCTGCGTGCACAAAGCGGTGCACGGGCTGTCCGGTATTTCCTGTCGCAATTTCACTACAGGACATCGTGGGAATATGTCGACTCCCTTTTCGCACATGCTGCAGGAAAGTTCGCACATCTTGATGTTCTGTGTGATGCGGATGCCCGGATCGAAGAGACGGCAGCGGAGGAGCTCGCTTCCGAGGTGCTCAATCATCTCAGGAATGATCTTGATACTGTGAGCGCTGCAGCTGCGATTGCAGATTTCATTGAGAAGGCAGCAGGCCACCAGTCTTCCCAGGGATCTCCTCTCAGGACAGTCATCGACCCGCTCTGGGAACTCATTGGCATTGCACCGAAGGTGCCAGCCGCCACACCATCACACGGAGTACCACATCATGGAACAGTCGCATAGGGAAACCTTGCTTGCCAAGCTTGCTGACCTCACGGATCCGCTGTGGAGGGACCTTGGTGCGAAGGCAGTTGCAATGAGTGACCATGCGTACATTCCTGCATCAGCGTTTCCTGTGGGAGCAGCACTTCTCACTGAAGAGGGGGCTGTGATCGGGGGGTGCAATGTTGAGAATGGAAGCTATGGCCTCACTGTCTGTGCAGAGCGCACAGCAGCATTTGCTGCCGTTGCACACGAGGGTCCGACAATGCGGATTGCACGGATTGCAGTGTACGGAACTGCCTTCACTA
This sequence comes from Candidatus Dormiibacterota bacterium, assembly GCA_027451645.1. Lineage (GTDB taxonomy): Bacteria > Chloroflexota > Dormibacteria > Aeolococcales > Aeolococcaceae > JAJZLL01. The sequence goes on from DAIDIX010000048.1 coordinate 2,153, forward strand.
CATCACCATGTGGCGCATGCAGACAGGTCATTGCCGAGTTTGCTGCTCCCGATACGCCTGTGATGTTTGTCGAGGAAGGCATGTGGCACGTGCATCCTCTCCATGACCTCCTCCCCATCCCATTCGTCTTCTCACGGAGCAGATAGGGCAGCTGCTCAGGCACCAACCATCTCAAGGATTGGGGATGGCGCTGCATGGCCTGGCCTGTTCTCGAGAGGACAGGCTTCACGGAGCTGCTCAACCCATGGTGTCTCATCCCCAGGCGCATTGGTGAAGAGTGTTGCCAGGACATCGCCAGCCTGTACCGTGACTCCAGGACTCACATGGAGGACAATGCCTGCACTCGGGTCAATGGAGTCCTCCTTGGTTTCCCGTCCAGCTCCGAGTTCCATGGCGAGATGTCCAAGCATGAGTGCATGGACAGCACTGACAGTTCCCGCATGGGAAGCTGTCACATCGATTGAACGTGCTGCCTGTGGGAGAAGCGAAGGATCATCAATTGTGCGAATGTCACCGCCCTGGGCAGCAATCCACTCCCTGAAGACTTCCCATGCTCGTCCGGAATGGATGGCATTGCGGATACGTTCCAGGCCATTCTTCTCATCGAGACCAGGCTCGAGTGCATGGAGCATCGAGAGAGAAGCTGACTCGCACACAGCAACAAAGTCCGTGGGACCCATCCCATGGAGTGTGGCAATAGCCTCCTGGACCTCAAGGGCATTGCCAATGGCATGGCCAAGAGGAGCATCCATGGCAGAGAGCATGCAGTGGACACGGCGATCCATTGTGTCACCGATGCGTATGGCAAGGTGGGCAAACTCCCTGGCCTCATCAAGTGTGCGGAAGAATGCACCCTCACCCACCTTCACATCGAGGGAGATGGCATCAGTGGCTACTGCAAGCTTCTTGCTCATGATCGATGAGGCAATGAGGGGAAGGGAACGTACTGTGGCAGTTGCATCACGAAGTGCGTACAGCAGCTTGTCTGCGGGAACAATGTTCTCTGTGGGACTTGCCACTGCAACACCGATGCGGCTCACAATATCGAGGAAGGTATCCTGGTCGATCGAGGTCCTGTAGCCTGGTATCGATTCGAGCTTGTCGAGCGTTCCACCTGTGTGGCCAAGCCCCCTTCCACTAAGCTTCGGAACTGCATACCCAAGTGAAGCGACAAGCGGTGCGACAACGAGAGTTGTCTTGTCTCCGACACCTCCTGTGGAATGCTTGTCAATGGATTTTTTGCCAAGGCCCCTGCAGTCAATGATGTCACCGGAGTCGATCATTGCCTTTGTGAGTGCAAGAGTCTCATCGAAGGTCATGCCATGCCAGACAACTGCCATTGCAAATGAAGCCATCTGGTAGTCGGGGATGCTGCCCTCGCAGTACCCATCGATGAGAAAGCGGATTTCGTCTTCCTCAAGTGGCTCTCCATCCCGCTTCCGTTCGAGAATTTCCACTGTCCGCATGCCAGTCGCTCCTTTCATGTCAGGCACAGTCCCAGAGAAATGAGGACAATAACCTGTATGAAGGAATACCACATCCAACTTGCCAGAGGTGATGTCGGACGATACGTCCTCCTCCCCGGAGATCCAGCACGGAGTGCACTCATTGCTGAGCACTTCGATGATGCGCACCATGTTGCATCAAATCGGGAGTTCACAACCTATACGGGTACCCTTTCGGGAGTCCCGGTGAGCGTGTGCTCAACGGGGATTGGAAGTGCATCCACTGCCATTGCTGTCGAGGAACTCCTCAGATGTGGTGCAGATACGTTCATCCGTGTTGGAACATGCGGTGGACTCGACCCGACCCTGAGGCGGGGAGAGCTCATTGTCATGCAGTCAGCAGTCCGGGCAGAGGGCACCTCGAAGCAGTATGTTCCCATCGAGTTCCCTGCAGTAGCGAATACAGCTGTCACTGCAATGCTTGAGCGGGCCTGCCGTGAAACCGGCTCCCGGTACCGGATAGGCACAACTGTCTCAGTGGATTCCTTCTACAGTGAAATCCAGCCAGAGACCATACCCATTGCACAGGAGATGGAGGACGCATATGCGTCATGGAAGCGGTCCGGTGTCATTGCTGCTGAGATGGAATGCGGAGTGCTGTTTCCGCTCGCACATATACGGCATGCACGTGCAGGAGCACTGTGCGTGATTGTCGATGAGGCAGAAGATGAATCAATGCCCGATCACGAGCTCCTTCCGATGGACCGGCTCCTTGTCACAGTGACACAGGCACTTCGCGATCTCATTGCCTACGACAGCGAAAAGGCGCATGGGAGTCTCCTTTCCTCCCTGACAGCAGCCATGTAACAGGTTGGTTCGCGTGCGAAGGTGAAAGGGCATTCTGCCGCTATACTGAACCGTATCCAGAACATGGATGCGGCCCCGAGAGGGGGCTCGTCCTGGCCTGGGGGGAGTTGTACGGAAGAGTCTGTGACTGCGTGATGCATACAACTCAGCCCTTCGGGGTACGATACCTTGAGAGACGTGAGTTGCTGCATGTCCACAATGGGATGCAGCAGAGAGGACTTCCTGGGTATGTGGTCAATCGCTGACAGTGTGGGGATGGGGATTGCACGTGGTCTCCTTGATGCCCTTGAAATGATCTGGGCAACAGGCTGGGTGCTCATTCTCGGATTTGCCCTGTCAGGAATTGTCCAGTCGTTTGTGAGCCGGAACACAATGGAACGCATGCTCGGAAATCATGGACCAGCTGCCACAGTCCGCGCATCCTTCTTCGGCATGATCTCCTCATCGTGCTCATATGCAGCTTCCGCCATGACACGCGCACTCATTGCTCGCGGGGCTGACATGATTGCTGCACTGGAGTTCATGGTCGCTTCGACGAATCTCGTTGTTGAGCTGGGTCTTGCACTCCTCATCCTCATGGGGTGGCAGTTTCTCCTTGGGGAATATGTTGGTGGAGCAATCATGATCGTCATCATTGCCCTTTTGGGAGTGGTGTTTCTTCGGGGACGTGCAGTTGATGCCACTCGGGCACGTCTTCGTGAGCAGGATGCTCATGTGCATGCCAATCTTCCTTCCGTACAGTCCGGAGGGAAAATCCTTCAGGATCGGCGGAAGTGGGTGGATGCAGCTACATATACGGTTGCAGATCTTACGATGCTCCGGAGGGAGCTCCTTATCGGCTTTGTCATAGCAGGACTCATCATGGCCAATGTGCCCAATGCGTTCTGGAATGCAGCTTTCATCCACGGTCATGGAATGCTCACGCTCATCGAAAATGCCATTGTGGCTCCAGCCATAGCAGTAGTGAGCTTTGTGTGCTCAGTGGGCAATGTCCCGCTAGCAGCTGCACTGTGGGTGGGAGGTATCAGCTTTGGGGGAGTGCTGAGCTTCATCTTTGCGGATCTCATTGCATTTCCCCTCATCCTCGCCTACCGGAAGATGTATGGATGGAGGGTTGCGCTGCGGATCGTTGCACTCCTCTGGATAACGATGTCGATCGCAGGAATACTGACTGACCTCATCTTCTCAGCATTTCACCTCGTCCCAAGCTCCCATCACCTCGCAGCAACAATCTCTTCCCCTGGCATCGGCACTGCCATTCTCAATATGGTTTCCCTTCTTGTGCTGGGTACACTGTTCTGGCTTTCAAGGAAGCGCGAGTGGGCAACTGCAGAGCAGTATGCGAGGGATCCCATCTGTGGCATGCAGGTCGAGCGTGCACTTGCTCCTGCAACTGCAGTCCAGGACGGAAAGACCTGGTACTTCTGCAGCGATGGATGCAGGGAACGGTTTCTTGCAGGAGAACATGGCAAGAGTGGCATGCCACAATCACACTCTTCCCGTCACCTGGAAACAGATCCTGTCTGTGGCATGACTGTCGATCCCGAAGCGCAGCCTCAGACACGAACGCTTGGGGACACGACATACTATTTCTGCAGTGATAACTGTGCAGCTGCCTTTGATGAACAGCATGAGTCGAGTGATGAGGAGATTAAGGAGTCTGCCATGAATACACTTCCTGCAACTGCTGTGGATCCGATCTGCTCCATGACAGTGATACCATCACCTGCAACCCCAAAGCGGGAGCGGGACGGGATGTCGTACTACTTCTGCTGTGAGGGATGTGCGAAGAGGTTCGAGGAACAGACGAAGCCTGTTGCACATGAGCACCAGTAGGCTGTGCGCCTGCATTCACTGGCATGGGGTGAAGTGGAGATTCCCATGATGTGGTTCATGGGATACTGCCGTGGCTAGTGCAGAGTCTGTGAAAGCTGACACAGCAGGAGGTGTGCGATCGCGCACACGGCTCTTTACCCTCACCTGGGCACATCTTCTCAACGATGGTGCATCGAATTACCTCCCTGGAGTGCTACCCGCTGTGCTCGTTGCCGTCCATGGAAACGTTCACATGGCAGGAGTGCTCATGGCAGCACTCATGATTGGGCAGGCACTCCAGCCCGTTGCTGGATGGCTCGCTGATCGTGCTGGGGGAAAGTGGTTTGTTGCTCTCGGCCTTCTCCTCAGCTCACTTGGTGGTGGGCTCCTGGGTGTGACTGACAGCCTTGGAATACTCATCATCCTTCTCCTCATGATTGGCATGGGAAGTGCACTCTTCCATCCACAGGCGCTTGCAGGAGTGCGGAGCATGGTGCAGAAGAGGCATGGCCTTTTCACATCAGTCTTTCTTGTTGGCGGAGAGATGGGCCGGGGCATCTGGCCAACAGCTGCGAGCCTTGTTGCTGCAAATCTCGGACTCCAGTATCTCTGGATCATTGCCATACCAGGGCTCCTTACAGTGGCTGCAGTGCTGCGGTTTGCACCAGCACTTCCTGCCCATCCACGAACAGGCCCGGCAATCCGGTGGAATGCGCACAGCAGGCCACTGCTCCTCCTGCTGGGCTACCGTTCCATTCGTGCACTCACCATCTCTGGACTTGTCACCTTCATCCCCATCCTGTGGCACCTCCATGGTGGAAACCTTGTCGGGGGAGCCACGATCATCTCGACCCTCATTGTCGTTGGTGTGGTTGGAAACCTCTTTGGTGGCCATCTTGCAGACCGGTTTGGGAGACGGCCTGTGCTTGTGGCATCTACACTTGCGACTGCACTCCTTGTTGTTCCAACTGCCTATGCTGGTGGCCCCTGGATCTGGGTACTTGCAGCAGTCCTCGGACCGCTCCTGTTTCTCACGGCTTCAACCACGATTCTCATCGGACAGGACATCTTTCCTGAAAACCGGTCGATGGGATCCGGAATTGCGCTCGGCCTTGCAAACGGCATTGGGGCACTTCTCGTACTCGTCATCGGATTTCTCGTGAACGATACGGATGTCATGATCGTCTTCTGGGTACTTGCAGGACTCAGTCTTGCTGCAGTCGTTCCAGCGCTTGCCCTTCCGAAGTCCCTTGCTGGGAGAGCTTCCCGTACAGCATCCCAGTGACCTGCAAAGGTGGTTTTGGGACTGTTTGCTCCGTAGGAGTCGCCTCTGCTACCATGGCGGAGATCATCTCATCCGGATATGCGCCACATCTCATCGAATCATCCCAGCGAAAAGAACACCATGGAAGTCACTCCTGCAGCCGTTCCAGCAGCAGACCCCTCTCCGACACAGGGAGCAATCGAGATCATTCCCCTGAAGGGACTGCCCATTGTTGCCGTTGTCCTCGCAGGGCTCGTTGCAGCCATAGCAGGAGGATGGCTCTGGGCTCTTGACTTCTACCATGTTGTTGGAGGGGGCATCTGGACAGCCCTAGACCTCTTTGTCGGGCTCGTCATTGGTCCCATTCTTGGAAGACTTTCCATTCCAGCCCGGATGGAGTTTGCATCCAGGTTCATGCCGAAGATGGCGATCATCATGCCTACGCTTGTCACAATGACACTCGCCTCAGGGTTCCAGATGGCACTGCAGCTCGGGAATCTCTCTGCTGCATCGCCGAATCACGCATGGCTTGTGGCATCGTTCATTGTGGTGGGTGTCATGGCAGTCATTGCACTGGGAATACTCGAACCTGCAAATGTTGCTGTCCTGTTCGAGCTCCGGAAACCGCAGCCCAATGGCCGGATCATCGCTCTCCTCATGCGACGGTTCATTGCGACAGCTGCCATTACTGCTGTGATGCAGGTTGCAACACTCGTCATCATGACCCGGGTCACAATATGATGAGCACTTCCCTTTCGGACAACTCTCCCCGCCTCCACTTTCCCCCAGTGGCTCCTGTAGCCATTGCTGCCCTCATTGTCACAGTCATTGGTGGCATCTGGATGGCATCAACATTCACTGCTGGCGGAGGGCTGCTTCTTCCAGGAGTTCTTCTTGCTGCAGGAATAGTTCTCATGGCTGCAAGCATGGTCCTTGTCCGCATGACCAGGAAGCTTGACTGGGAACTCTTCTGGAAGGTGTTCCGCTGGAGTCTTCTTGCCTATGCCATCTCTGCAGGGATGATTGAGTATGCCTTTGTGCGGAACCATGCCCATGGTGCTCCCCTGGTCCTCGTGAGTGCCATGCTCGTGGTCTATGCGACTGTGGTTCCTCTCCTCATCAGCTACACTGTGGCACAGTACGACACGCTCTCATCAGCAGAAGAGATTCCCCCATCAGGAGCCCAGGACTAGGAAAGCAGTATCAGGCTGACTCAGCTGGCACGGGAACCTGCATTGAAGGGACACCTGCTGAGGGTAGTGACCCTGGGAGATCTATCATCCGGTAATCCGTGTCAACAATGCTCCGCTCATACTTGCTGAGGCGGTGCTGAACAAGAAATCCCCGCGTGCCAACCTTCCACAGTGACTGGCCCCGACGGAGCTGCGAGATGAGATCCGCTTCGCTGTCAGTGAGGCCAAGGAGGTCTTTCGATGCTGCGACATCTCCTGGTGCCTGGTAGTAGATGACCCGTGTTTCCGAGTCGGAAAGGAGACCGCGTGCAAGCTGCACCTGCTCACTGTCTCCTGCACCTGCAGCAGTGAGATCGCTCAGCCGGTGCACGACAGCAATGTTCTGCACACCATAGGCACGTGCCAGCTTGTACGATGCCTGGAGCCACCGCGCTATGGCAACGTTTCTCAGGCATACCCATGCCTCATCGAGAACGAGGATGCGCTTTGTCGTCTCCTGACGGGCAAGTGCCCGCTGGAGCCAGGCTGCAGCACAGACCATGAGGATGCCAAGTGCCTCGGACTGGTAGACCGAGCTGAGGTCGAACGAGACGAGTGGGGAGGTGAGATCGATGTTTCCTGATGTTGGACCATCGAACATGCCCCTGAGGTCTCCCTGACAGAGCCGCTGCAGCTCGAGCGCTGCCTCACGTGAGCCAGCAGCCAGCTGCTCCTTTGTGGTTGCCAGCGTTGAAGCAGCCTCATCGTCCGGGAAGAGCAGTGCTTCAACGACATGTGGAAGGGTGGGTTGTCCCACATGGTTCTGTCTGGCACTTTCGAGCGCGACTCCGCACGCTGCACGCTCCTCCGGGGTGAGCGGACGATTGAGGGCTGCTGCAATGATGGCAAGAAGGACACCGAGCTGGTCCTGGGTGATCTGTTCGACTGGCCTGTCTGGATCGCCGACCTCGGGGTCGAGCGGATTGAGGCGGATATCGCCCCCGGGGCGGAGCTTGAGAGGCTCGACGCCAACTGCTGCACAGAGTGCTCCGTTCTCTCCCTTCGGATCGAGCATGACAGCACGACGTCCGAAGATGAGCTGCCGGTAGACATAGCTCTTCACAAAAGACGACTTTCCAAACCCGATCTGTCCAATGACAAGCATGTTCGGACCACTCAGGTGGCGTCCGTAGAGTTCCCACGGATCGTAGCAGAACGCT
>DAIDIX010000049.1:0-2589 GCA_027451645.1 Candidatus Dormiibacterota bacterium
AAGAGGCGGTTGCGCTTCCAGCACACCATTTCACTTCTGCTGATCTCGGCCGCATGCGCCAGGCGTCTGGACTTGAGAATATGGACCCTGGTCTCGAGTGAGGCTGTGGGCAGACAGCATCCACCATGTGAGCGCCTGTGTACGTCGATGCAGGTGTCGGAGGAGTGGTTGCTCCATTCACTTTGTGCAGGAGTACTTGATCCCATTGTGACAGTGCTCGCTGCCTGGAATCTCTGGCCGTGGAAAACAAGGCGCAGACAGGAATCTCCGACAGCTTCATAGGCTTGTCCATTGCTGTCCCAAAGCATTGTCGCGTAGTCAGAGGGGCAGTGCAGTACTGAGCATGCAGTGCAGCTGTGCTGCAGCATCCGCAATCAGGGGCCGGACGTGATGGCCAGGTTGATGGTTGCCGTGTATGCACCGGGCAGGGCTCCCGCCGGGATGCTGATGGTGTACTGGAGTCCGATGTTCGATGTGCCAGTGCCGGAGTAGAGGGCAGCATCGTACTGCACGGCAGGGGTAGCCGTGGTGGGCAGGCTCACCGGGGCGGCAGTGCTGTTGATCGGGAGTGTGCAGGTGCTCGCCGTGGCTGCGCTCGATGAGGCGACAAGGCTCGTCGCGGTTGCAGGCAGCGTGTTGGTTCCCGAGGTGAAAGGTCCAGATGCATATGCAGTGAGGTGCCAGCCCGCTCCCGAGTCCGTAAGGTCAGTCGCGGTGACCGTGAGCGTGGCTGTGCTTGTGAGGTTTGTTCCTGTGATAGGAGTGCTGGGAAAAGTGAGGGTTGCGGGAGCACTGATGCTGAGGGATCCGCCAGAACATGAGGAGGCTGGTGGTGCGAGTGCTGACGACATTTCGCCTCCAGCAGCGATGCCAAGGACCGATGCGAGAGTGCCGGTGCCAGAGGGGGAGACAACAGCGATTGGGATGTTGGAACTTGATGTGTTCCCGCTTCCCGTGTTGCCATAGCTGTTGCTTCCCCAGCCATATGCAGTGGCTGTGGCATCCAGGGCAAGTGCTGCCGTATATCCGACACTGCCAGCCACGGCCGTCAAGTTGGCCAGATAGCCGGTACATCCACTGGTGCTGCACACCTCGACTGGGGTTGTGCTCTGGGTGGCTGAGGCATTGCCGAGATCTCCAGCCGTATTGCCGCCGAAACTGTAGGCATTGCCCGTTGCCATGAGGGCAATGCCAAAATCGTTGCCGCCGGAGACTGCCTTGATGGTGCCAAGGGTGCCTGCACCCCCAACGCCAACGACCTGCACGGGAGTGGTGCTTGGCGTAGTGCTGTTGTTTCCGAGTTGCCCCGTGCTGTTCCCGCCCCACGCGTACACTGTGCCGGCCGTGGAGAGCCCGTACGAGGCACTGTCGCCAGCACCGAGCGACTTGATGCTGGCAAGTGTTCCCACAGCACCCACTCCAAGCACTTGGACCGGGGTGCTGCTGGAGGCGCTGGTATTGTTGCCAAGCTGCCCGCTTCCGCCCTGGCCCCAGGCATACACAGCGCCAGACGAGGAGAGGGCAAGCATGTGCGTGGTGGTTGCCGAGATGGCAACGATATGGGTCAGATAGGTGCTGCACGGTGACGTTGTCCCCACGGCACATACCTCAACTGGAGTGGCGCGCTGGGTGGCCGTCCCATCGCCGAGCTGTCCTGCAGTGTTGATGCCCCAGGTGTAGACTGTGCCTGTCGAGGAGAGTGCAGCACCATAGGCACTACCGGCAGCAATGGCAATGATGTTGCCAAGGTACCCGGTTCCGCCGACTCCCTCTACCTCGAGGGGGATCGTGCTGGTTGCTGGCGCACCATTCGTGCCGAGCTGGCCATTTCCGTTCGTTCCCCAGGCAAAGACATTGCCACCAGAAGTGAGCCCGAGCTGGAATTGGCTTCCGCCTGCAACTTCTGCAAGGTTGGCAATGCCAGAGGTCTGGACCGGGTTGAGCGCATTGGTGTTCGACACAGTGCCAAGCTCTCCGACGGAGTTGTCGCCGAACGTCATGTTCGTGCTGTTGGCCGAGGTGACAAATGCCTGGGAGACGAAGGCACCGGCAGAGAGGGAGATGACATCCTGCAGGGTGCCACTCGCATTGAGGCCAAGGGTCTGTACGGGAGAGCTCCTTGTGGTGGTGGTATTGTCCCCAATGGCTCCTGAGGCATTGTTCCCCCAGGCATAGACTGTGCCATCGGCAAGGCCCGCAAGGACGAATTCCGTACCTGAGGCAATGAGCTTGACATTGCAGAGATACGTGCCACAGGATGATGCTGCACCGGCAATGACCTCGTTTGGCACCTCGTCCGCAACGACCGTGCAGTCATAGCCGGACGCTGGGGTGCAGGGAATCGAGCCGAGACCGAGCTGGCCCCAGCCGTTGCCACCCCATGCATAGAGATTGCCAGCATCCGTCACAGCATAGGCACTCTGGTAGCCGATAGCGATGCTTTTGATGTTCGAGAGGTAGCTTGAGCATCCGGAGGACGTGCCGGGCGCACAGACCTCCACAGGATTCGTGCTCCCGGCATTCGAGGTTGAACCAGTCGCTGTGCCATTCCCGAGTACGCCATCCGCATTCATGCCCCAGGCAAAGACG
>DAIDIX010000049.1:2599-9924 GCA_027451645.1 Candidatus Dormiibacterota bacterium
CAAAGACGTTGCCATTGACAAGGGCAAGTCCGGAATAGTTGGAGACAGCGATTCTGGAGACGCCCGTGAGTTTCAGGGTGCATGTTGCGACAGCACACACCTCGACCGGGGTGGTCGACGAGGAAGTAGATCCATCTCCGAGCGAGGAGTTGCCTCCGTATCCCCAGGTCCAGACAGTGCCGTCCGCACGGAGCGCTGCAGCAAAGTAGGTCCCGGCCGCAATCTGCACAATGTCATTGAGATAGCCACCCCCGCCCGTGCACGTGCATGCTCCCGCCAGTACCTCGACCGGGTATCCCTCATTCGTTGTGGTGCCATTGCCGAGCTGTCCCTGGGAATTTGCTCCCCATGCCCAGACAGTCCCGTCCGCACGGAGCGCATAGCCGGAATCCGCGGTCAAGGTATTGTCCGTTCCTCCGGCCACCTGGATCGCATTCATGAAGGTGTGCACGGTTGACGATGTATACACGGGTGCGTATGTCAGCGTGTCGGAAGAGGTCATGTTGCCCTCGCCGGTTGCTCCATCGAAGTTGTAGCCAGCAGCCCAGACCTGGCCGCCGGCAGTGACGATCTCGCTCGTGAATGCCCCATCAGAGGAAGAGATGACGGTCCCGACCGAGGGGGCAACCGGGTAGTTGTACTGCGTGCTGGCCGGGATGGAGCCCGTGCCGAGCGCTCCTGTCCCATCGCCGCCCCAGTCGAAATAGCCACCAGCAGTGGGTGCTCCGGAGGTGATGGTGATGGAGTTCGTGGTCGAGGCAGTAGGACCGCCATTCCTGAGGGCAGTCTGTCCAGTGAACACCTGGGTGGTGGATGTGCCGGAGCTGTCCGTGACCGTGAGCGTGACCGTGTAAGAGCCTGCAGTGGTGTACGTGTGGGTCGTAGTGGAACTCGCAGTGTTGACGACCGGCGAGCCATCCCCGAAGTTCCAGGAATAGTTCGCAATGGTGCCGAAATACGCTGTGGATGCAGAGGCATTGAAACTCGTTGCTGTGCCCGAGGGTTGTGGCGTGTCCGTAAAGGATGCGGTTGGTGCCTGGTCGGGAGCAATGCTGATGCCATAGCACGATCCGTTCGGAATGGCGGTCGCAGTCCCCACAGCATTGGTTGCTACCGTGATGGGGATGACGGAGGTGCTGTTCGCAACCCAGACTGTTGCTCCACTCGGCATGGCTGCATCGCCAAAGGGGGAGGTGAAGCCGGAAATGCCGGTTGTGGAGTTCGTTGCTGTTGTGATGGCATCGGTGTAGTACTTGGTGGGATGGCCGACAGCCGTGTTCTCCGAGGCGTAGACAGCAGATCCGTCCGGCAGCATGGCAAGTCCATCCGGGTAGGCGCCCGTCATGGCAATGGGGGTGCCAGCCGTGTTCGTAGCCACCGTGATGGGAGTGACCGTGTTGGAGGAGGCATTTGCAACATAGGCAGTAGTGCCGTTTGGGGTGAAGATGATCCATTCCGGATGGCTTCCCACCGTGATGGGCGTCCCGACCGTGTTCGTTCCCAGGGTGATGGGGATGACTGTGCCGCCGGTGTAGTTTGCCACGTAGGCCTTCGTGCCATCGGGCGTGATGGCGATGTTGTAGGCTCCAGTGACCCCGGTGATGGTTGCTGTTACGGTATTCGTTGCCAGACTGATGACGGACACGGAATTGCTCGTGTAATTCGCCACATACATCGTGGTGCCATCGGGCGACATGGCAATGGCATCAGGGCCAGTGCCTACCGTGATGGACGTTCCAGTCGTGTTTGTCCCCACGTTGATGGGAGTGACTGTTGTGCCGTTTGCCGTGCTGCCATAATTCGCAACCCATGCGGTCTTGGCATCAATCGTGAAGGTGACAGCAATGGGAGCATTGAATCCAGTGATTGCTGTGCCAGCTGTGGGTGTTGTCGGATCGAATGGGGTAACTGTGTTCGCACTGAAGTCTGGCACATAGGCAGCAAAATCGTTGCCGGTCCCTCCGATGCAGCATGGAGCTGCAGCAACGCTGAATCGTGGCAGGACGAGGTGGACCATGCCAAGGCACAGGGCGATCATGATGGCCACCGTACGCACGAGGTGGGCATGGAAGGGCCTGCAGAAGTGGGAGTCAGTCATTGCACACCCAGTCTTGCACAGGATGTGGCATAGCTCCAGCCTGTCTCAACTCTTTTACTGGAACCGGATGGAATCGGGACATTCTGCAGTCGCTGCATCCTGGGACTGGCCCTTCCTCACTGGCAGGGATTATCTGCAATGATGCAGTTCGCTTGAGGTGTGGCTACGGGTTCTGTCTGGAGATGTGTGTCACATAAAGCACAAGAACTGAAAATGAGCAGTTTCTTATTCCAGTCTCGGTTGGTCGATTTTGCACTGCCTTTCGAAGACCTGATCTTTTCGCGGAATCCTCGTTCCCCAAGAGAGTGTCAATTGAAGCAAAACGTTCCAAATCCAGATGGTCATGAGAGCTGCGAGCTTAGGAGCAGCAGGAACCATGCATTTTTGTCGCATCTTCGGTTGCGGCTTGGGAATACTTTTCCTTGAGAATATCTGTCAGATTGATCTCCTTACCACAAAATAGCCATGCAGGCTAACGTGGGGGCACAGATTGCGGACCGCCATGCGTGGTCTGCGCAGGAGACCCAGAACGCTACGCTGCTGCGACAGCGATACTCCAGCCTGCCCAGTAGGCACTGCCAGTCGCTGCAGCTGCAGAGCCGTATGGATGGATGCCACCGAACCCGTCGACTACATAGCCTCCAGTCCCATTGGAGTTCTCAACAATACTCCGTGCAATGTTCCATCCTGGCCAGTACGCAGTGCCACTAACACTTGGTGCTCCATTGAATGGATGGAGTCCGCCGAATCCATCGAGAACATACCCTTCGTCAGTGCCAGGAATCAGCGTGACTCCTGCAGCAATGTTCCATCCGGGCCAGTAGGCAGTGGTGGAGGGAGCAATTGGCATGCTGTGGCCAGAACTTGCAAAGGGATGGAGTGCTCCAAAGCCATCAAGGACATAGCCGGCATAGCTCGATGCAGTTGAACCAGGAAGCAGTACGACTGCCTTCGCAATGCGCCAGCCTGGCCAATATCCAGATACGACAGGAGACGCAGCTGCACTGCCTGCTGCATTTGTGAAGGGATGGATACCACCGAATGCATCAAGCACGACTCCGCCCGAATTGTCGGAAAATGTTCCGATGCCAACTGCGACATCCCATCCTGGCCAGTAGGCAGTTGCGGATACTGCAGGTGCACTACCGAATGTATGGATTCCACCGTATCCGTCAAGGACGTACCCGGAGGTTCCATTGGAGTTGAGGGCAATGCCTCGAGCGATGTTCCATCCGGGCCAGTAGGCTGTTGCAGCAGCAGAAGTGGAGCTTCCGTACGGATGGATTCCGCCGTATCCGTCAAGTACGTACCCGGATGGAGCAGAAGATCCTGTTGATGCTGGGGAGAGATATGAGACTGCATGTCCCACATCATCGACCGCGATGCAGAAAGATGAGCTCGGACAGGAGACGCCAGCAATGGAATACGGTGCATCGATTTCGTTGGGCGTTGACCAGGTGCTGCCATTGTAGCTGAAGGCAGCTCCATTACCGCCTGCTGCAATGCACATGGAGCTCCCGGAGCAGGAAACTGTAGTCAGACCATAGTTCCCAACAGGTGCTGGTGATGTCCAGGAAGTGCCGTTGAATGCGACTGCATTCGTGCCACCGACAGCCATGCAGAATGCAGTGGTTGGACAGGATATGCCCGCAAGCTGTGTGGAGCCAGCAATGCTTGAGGGGGATGTCCAGGTTGTTCCATTCCAGGTGGTCTCCTGTGCATCGCCGACTGCGACACAGAATGTGGCCGAAGCACAGGAAATGGAAGAGAGATAGCTGGATCCTGCGATATACGACTCGGTCCAGGCTGATCCGTTAAAGAGGAGTACATTGCCGTTATATTCTGAAGCTGCACAGAAGGTGCTGCTCGGGCATGACACAGCAGTAAGAAAGCTGGAGCTGTCTGGAGTGGGGGAAGACCAGTGTGAGCCATTGTAGATGAGTGCGTACACATTTCCCACTGCGACACAGAACGTGCTGCTTGTGCAGGAGACGGATTCGAGCCCAGTGGAGTTTGATCCAGCCACGGACCATGCTGCGCCATCGAACATGTACGCTGTGCCGTTCTGGTTCACAGCCATGCAGAAGCTTGCTGTTGGACACGATACCGAGGTAAGGCCAATGCCTGAGAGGACAATGGGGCCCTGCCATGATGCTGAAGCGGATGTGGCAGAAACCTTCGTTGGCAGGAGAGATAGCAGGAGCAGTCCAAGGATGCAGCTTGTGCGTACAATCCACGCGAGGAGTCGAGTGGGTGGAAGGCTGTGAGTGGCCATTGTGGATCCTCCTTGAGTGGAAATGCGCAGCCGGCTGCCATGGCAGGCATCTCAGGATGCACCATTCAGGTTACAACTTTGGCCCGAGCCCAAAGGCTGAGCAAGCTCACGCCCGTTGAGAGAACCGCAGTGCCACAAATTCGTAAACTTCCAAAGAAGGAAACGTCGCATGTGCAGTTCGTTTGAACCATTCATGCTCTTGTATCATGAAAATTGACATATAGTATCAAATGTAATATGCTCGGTGCGTGAAGCCATTCAACTGGAATGACAAGAAAAACGACACAATAAAATCTGAGCGACTCGTTTCCTTTGAGGATGTGGTTATAGCCATAAGCGAACATCGATTACTTGACGTAATTGAGCATCCCACCAGACAACGATATGGAGATCAGAAGATCTACATCATTCGAATTGAGAACTATGTCTATTTGGTTCCCTACATCGAAGATGAGCACGCTATTTATCTCAAAACAATCATTCCGAGCCGCAAGGCAACAAGAACATACCTAGGTGAAAAAAATCATGATTGACTATGAATTGGAGTCTGATGAGCAAGATCTGCTGCATTCGTATGAGCACGATGAACTTGCTCAAGTGACCAATGTGGAAGAGGAGAAAGGGAAAGCCTTCGCATCTGCTAAAGTCACGCTGGAAAAGACACGTAACATCAACATACGTCTCTCAGAACATGATCTCTACAAACTGAAGGCGCTGGCCCTTGAAGAAGGTATCCCCTATCAAACGCTCGCCGCGTCAATCTTGCATAAGGCGACAAAGAGATAGGTTGGATTCCTGAGGAAGGCTACGGAACTGGCTTTCCAGGAACTTGCACGTGAAGCGCATGTGCAGTTCGCTTGGGGTGTGATTACTGATGTGCGGGGATGTCCAGGTGCGGCTGGATGGGGGAGCAGTGTGTTCAGGTGTGGCCATACGTGGATTGTGGCTGGAAGGCTACTGCGGTCACGGTTGCAGTCAGGGAGGGTAGTGAGATGCAACAAGCGTGCACTCATGGCAAGCAGGAATGTGCTCGATGGTCGGAAGAGGGCATACACGCAAGCGGCAAGAGCAATACTGTGCAGGATATGCACGTGGGATGTGGTGCTGTTTTCCTGAGGTGGACTTCGCTACAGTTGTGGAATGCAGGCGTTCATGTCCAGGAAGATGAAGTTGCGCAGGATTGAAAAATCTTGTGGCAACTTCAGGGGAGCTTGCGACGATGATGCATTCTGAGACGAGGCCTGATGGAAAGGCATTCACACCAGGATGCCTCATCATTCAGGCTGGCACGTTCATTTGTATGGCTGTGGCTGCAGGAGGATTCTTCCTCCTCGTTGCGACTTCGGGAAGCAGGGCATTTACTCTTGCTGCAGTCTTTGCGCTTGTGGGGCTATGTGGCAGCTGCTTCGTAGCTGCGCTGCTCGTTGTCCGTTATCGCATACTCCACCGCAAGCGACGTGCCAGAGCTGCTCTCGTCATCGTTCAGTTGCTGGTTTTTCTTCCGTCTTTGACTTTTACTGCAATTCTGTTCATCTCTGGCTTTGGCCAGATATCACTTGCCCAGACACAGGGGCCAACGCAGGGACCGATTGCTGAATCAGCTGGTGTCTTCCTTTTGCTGATTCCCTCCCTCCTGATCATCTCATCAGCATCAATTCATATTGATACCCTGATTCGCAAAAAGGGCTAGGTTCGTCATCAGCATTTCGGGAAAGAACTGGTGATATTGCTCGTGCTGACTCATGCAGTAGCCTACGGAATTTGAAGATCCAGGACAGCTGTGTTTGGAATTCATGATCTGAACAGAAAGGTTCTTCGACGGAGCTTGTACCAGTTATAGCCGGACGTATACAGGCTTCAGTTGACATTGCCTCATGAGAATTCATCTTCCACTTCTTTCATGCCATTGATGATCATGGGAAGATGGGATTGATCAAGATCACTGAAGGTGAACTCCACTGTGGTGATTGAGCCGATTGGCCGGATCCTGCCTTGGGCTTCAAGATGTCCAAAATTATCCATTGTCAGGACAATTTTGAATTCATCCTCCCAACTTGGATAGAACTTGATGGTTCCTTCCAATAAGGCATATGCGGATTCAGCATCCCTTGAAACCGAGTTGAGCAGTTTCAAACTCCACTCTGTTTCTATTTCACCTCGACAATAGTCAAGGCGAAATTCAAGCTGAAGTTTGAGGTAGTCCTGATACTCCGGATCTGTATATTGGGGGTGTGCTCGGCGGAAGTCGTGAGCTCGTATGTAATCAGCGTTCAAACTGCCAAATACAATTTCAGCCACCTGAGACCTCCTACACGAAATGTGCATTGACTTCTTCGTATCCAATGTAGAGCTTTAGCATGTCTGAAAACCACAGAGGTAGAACACACCTGCCTGAGTTGAGTGGATCTGAAGTGAGTAGTCCGGTTTCTGTGCAATTGGGTGTGATGGTCTAAGGTGACCAGCTTTGTTGCATGATGGAATGCATGCATGACGTGATTGCCGTTCGAGTCAGTTTGGATAACGGAGAGTACCGCTACTTCCTTACCTGGGGAAGAGTGTTTGATGCCATTGATTCCACGCGTATCTGCGATGCTGTGCTTTCATATGCATTACATTGCGATCTCGGAAGTGGCAAGGCCAAAGCTGCAGAGCTGTGTTACAGTCTCCGCGATGCAAGCTCGGAGGAATACTTCTATGAGTCGCTCTTTGAAATGGCCTGCACTGGTGGCCCTAAGATTGGGCCGGAGCACGTGGCATGGCTTGAAGAGCGAAGGCATGCATTGGAGGATGGTCGCGAAATCTGGTACCTTGGGACACCTCGCAGCAGGCAGTGAACTCTTTCGACCATGTTGGTGAGATAAGACTGTCTCTGATGCAGATTCAAGCTGCATGGTGGGCTGGAGGTAATCCAAGGAAATCTCCTTTGTCGTGAGTGGGAGATGTACAAGAAGG
>DAIDIX010000050.1 GCA_027451645.1 Candidatus Dormiibacterota bacterium
TTGAGTTTGAGTTCCCGGTCCCATAGATGTGGCGTACCTTCAAGTATCCCTCGGTAAAGGTCGAAAAGGGAAAGATCGTGGAGAATGGTGACTCCTGGATTCTGCCTCATGGGGCTGATCATCCAGCTATGGAAGAGATTGTGGTTCCCAAGATGATATAAATGGAGTTGTGGTGGATTGCGTAGTCCGCGAGCTATGTCTTCAGGTGTCACACAGTCCACGCTCTCGGGTAATTCAACTGACAGTTCATTGGTTGTTGGAATCACAACAGTGGTTGGGAGCAATCTGCGAAATTCAAGCAGCAGTTCATAGCCGTAGTTGGCAATTCCACTCTGCGCATTTGGCATGGGGCACCAATAGGCAACATGTGGATTGGAGTTCCTATTTCTCAGCATAAGTACTCCAGTTGATCTCCATTACACTAGAGCATTGCGTGCGACAATCGCATAGTCTTCAGGCGCCAGAAAACTCTGTTGAATCATGTCAAAGAGAGATGAAAATGCTGCAGGCAAATGTTGCATTTCTTCGATTGGAACTGGTTGCCACCAAGTGTCGCGCCTGAATCTGCGAGTTTCAATTTCATCAAATCCTACAGAATGCACCATGAACTCTAGCAACTGAGGAGGTAATGGTGCTACATGTGTAGGATCAAAGTAGAATTTGCATGAGCCTACAAGGACGTTCTCAGGGTTTGGAGTTTCCAAAATGATGAGTCCCCCTGGTATCAATGCCCGGGAGCACAGGCCAAGAAAGCGAACAATAGTTGCGCCATCGAAGTGCTCAACCACATGTATCGCGGTAATTGCGCTTATTGAACTTGGTTTCACTGTGGAGAGATGATTGAATATGTCATCCAGACGGATGTCAAGACCCTGAGAGTGTCCGTGCTCCACAGACAGTTCATTCTGGTCGATGCCGTATGCCTGCACTTCTGAGTCCTTGAGAAGTTGGAGGAGGTCTCCTCTGCCACAGCCAAGGTCAAGAACAGGAAATCCAGACCTTGATGCGTTCACGAGATCATCCAGGTAAACGGCAAGTCTTTCACGAATTTCCGCTGAAGGGCCCCGGAATGAATCCTGGAGGGCGAGATATGAGTCCTGCCAAGTGTCCGATCCAGAAAGGAGGTCTACAGGTGTAGAGGATTCATCTTCAGCTATGGCTGGGGTGAATTGTGATGTCTTTTTCTGCAGTATGCCAAGCAAGGTCCGGGTTTGTGCCTGCAGGTAGTGCAATTCATGGGAGCTGGTTTCAAACTTACTAAGTGCTTCATGAACTGATTCAGACATGCTTGTCGACCCCTTCGAAACGTGAGAAAGCCGCTCCTCATACTGGGCCAGTGTAGAGGTCTGAGCAGATATGTGTCCTTCCAGCTCCGCGTGGAGTTCCTGCACTTGAATGGTTAGGTCACTGCTATCACTTTGCAGTCGTGCCATCTGGGAAGCGAGTTCCAGGTCAATCTGCCGCAGGCCGGAATTCACCCGTTCAATGATGGAAGTTGCTTCAAGTGCTACCTGATTGATGCGGTTGCGGTCTGAAATGTGGCTCTGCTCTGACTGATGGGCGAGTGCTTCGACTGCCTGGACGATTGCATCATTGAACAGCAGCTGACGATACAGGAATGGACGGCACAGTCTGTAGACTATCCGCTTGAGGAATCGGCCACGGGTTCCCTTTGGTATCGGGATGCCGAGCATCCTATTGTGCTGAGCAGCAGATATGTTCTCTGTATATTCATCAATAGGTTGTGGCATGGTGCGATTCGATGTGTTGCTGCTATGAGGCAAGCATCCTTTGATTGAGTTGTTGGAGTGGCTGCAAGGCTGGCTCGGGCAGCCCAGTGTTGGAGTACACATCACCAAGCTGTGTGTATGAGTATATCTGGATATGGGTCAGCTGCACTGGAGCAGTGGTCGAGAGCAGGAGGTTGTAGTCTTGACTCTTCCCGATGTGGCAGACCAGGTTCACTTGCGTGCTGGACGTGGACACATCAACTCTGCGGGTACAATACTGGCCAACACTCACTGTCACGGCAGAACGTCCGGAAATGGCAGATGCTGCGAATGAGACAGTCACTGTATCAGTGGCATTTGGATAGGAATTGGCATAGAGAGGGATGCTCTGGGCAATCGACGAGCCTGCAGGGATTTCAGCTACGGTATGGCCATTGGGGTCAACTGTTGTTGTGACATTGCCGATTGTGGACCAGGAAGACAGCCCGAGGGCAAAATCCGGGTTGTAGACAATGTTCGCGTTGTAGTCGCGATATGTCCATATCGCGTAGCCAGTGGTCTTGTCTGCAACTGTGGGTGTCGCAGCTGTGACAAAGCCAGGCACTGAGGAAATGTTCAAATGGGCATTCGAAGCATTGGCAGGGGTATTGTCATACAGCTGGAACTCATAGATGAGAAGTTTCCTTCCACCAGACTGCGATCGTACACGCGACAGGACCTGCTGCAAGCCCACTAGCGCCTGGTCCACGGTTTCAATACGTCCATCCTGCGAGCCCATATACGGGTTGTAGTAGATTCCTGTTACCGCAGTCCCTGGCAACCTGTAGGTAATGTCGTGGGAGAATGCACCTACCTGGCTTGTACCGTTGAAGAGCGGATCCTCGTCAACACGGGTCTCCATTGTCAGTCCGGGAAAGAGCTTGAGGGCCGGTGTGAATATGCGGTGAATGAGCTGATAGTCCCAGAATGCATAGAACAATCTGAAGGATGGGGAGGTCTCAACTGGTGTTGGAATATCGTTCCAGTTGGCAAAATGTTCGTGGTACAGGCTGTTTACCGAGTTCAGCTTGTAGTGTTGAGAAAGCCAACTATCAAAGCCGGTACTCTTGGCAAGCTGGAGACGCTGCGAGATGGTAGATGCCTGCTTTGCATCCAGCACGATGGACTGGAAATCCTCCCATGAAACGTATCCACCCCAGAAGTTCGGGAACTTCTTCGCATCTGAATAGATCTTCGAGACATACGATTTCCATGCACTGTAGACGGAGTCACTGGTAAACACACTCGTGAAGCGCTGGTTCCCAGGCTGCTGGTCACCAGGGTACATATCCCATTCGTAACTGATGCGGAGGAGTACCCCAAGTCCAGCCTGCTTCGCATCCTGAATCACGGTGTTGAGCCGGTTGAACGCCTGGCTGTTGAACGAGTTGGCGTTCAGATCTGGCTGGAAATATCCCCAGGGGACAACAAGCACAACAGCGTTGAAGCCATTGTCTTTCATCGTCTGGAAGTCCGCTGGCGCATAGGAAAGGTCAGATGCCCAGAAATCAACGGGCCATGAGTTCCCGAAGTACGTTGCTGCTGCGATCTTGCGCACAGGTGGCAGTGGTGGGGATGTCTTGGAAACCGCAGAACACGCAGAGGTTATAAGGGATACCCCAAGCAGCGTGGCAAGAAGTACTCCACGAGCTTTCCTACGCCACAAGTTGTTGAACCTGACTGCCACTATGCCCTCCCCTTGCGATAGTCACACACTTTCCTCTCTAAGGGACGATATCAAATCGATGGCTCCCAAGGATGGGAAAGCCTGAGTTCACTGAACATGGTCTGGAATTTCGACGAAACTGCTTCCGGGGAGAATTCGTCCTGGATCTTCTGGATGCCATTTGCGGAGAGTTCGCTCCAGGCCTTTGCGTCATCATAGACCCCGAGAATGCGTGCAGCGAACTCATCCGGTGAGAGGGAGTCGACGATGACTGCATCATAGCCATCGATGAGTTTCATTCCCTCAGCACCGTACTGGGTGGTTATTGCGGGAAGCCCACGGGAGATGCTGTCCCCTATCTTCCCTTTCACTCCTGCGCCAAAGCGCAAAGGTGCAACACTGAACCTGTGGGTGCTGTGGAGTTCATGAAGATCCTGGATCCATCCCAGTACATTGACCTGTGGATACTGGTCTGCCAGTTGCCGAACCTTGCTGGGACAGTTGCTTCCAACGAGGGTGAGGGTGACCTTCGGATTGTGTTTCCAAACCCGGGGCATGATCTCATTGGTCAGCCAGAGTGCGGCATCGACATTCGGTGGGTGGTTGTAGTTTCCGACAAACAGCAGACCTTCCCGGTCAGCAAATCCTGGGCTGTGGTGGTCGACATTGTGAATGTTGGGAATGACGAAGATTGGCTTGTCAATCCCGTAGGACGTGAGCACAGTGCGCTCTTCCTCTGACACCACCACGGTTGCATCTGTCTTGTTTGAGCAGGCAAGTTCCACAAAGAACATGTGTCGTGCCTCTCGATGGACAGCTTCATCCTCTTCAACGGTTGCCTGGCGCTTGAGACGGATGTGGTGCAGATCCACCGTGTCATAGAGGATCTTGGCATTCGGGCAGTGGCGGCGGATGAAATCGATGTACCCTGCAGCAGGATTCGGGCGACTGAGGAATGCGAGGACAAGTTCCTCGCCAAGTTCCTTGAGAAAGCGCTCCCTGTCCTGCGATGCGGGTAGCACATGCACACCCATCTGTTGCAGTGCATGTTCGTACTCGTTGTCGTGATACTGGATGCCTGGCGCGAACGTGACGCGAAATCCCTGTTTGACAAAGAGTTTGAGGATCTCTGTCATGCGAACGCTGCCAGAATCCTGGTCGGGTGTTGGAATGCAGTGATCTGCCACAAGGATGTGCCCCTTCGGCGCTGGCCAGCTTGCCACCCGGGGGGACTGGCTTCCAGGAGCGTGGTGGCTCTCAAGTTCCGTGCGCCACTTCTTGACAAACTTGTGGCGATTGATCTCCTGGTACTTCTTGATCCCTTTTGTGATGTCTGTACCGTGGGAGACGCCCTCGATGTGGGTGACGACAGAATCAGGCTGGTACAGAACGCGGAACCCGAGCTTTCTTGCAGCAAAGGCAAGATCAGAGTCCTCATAGTAGGCTGGAACGTACTGGGTGTCAAAACCGCCGAGTGTGTCAAAGATGGACTTTCTGACCAGAAGACACGCTGCGGAGCAGTAGTGTGCATCGCGAAGGAAGTTGTACATCCGATTCTTCGGATCATCACACCGTCCATAGCTGAATCCGGTGCCATCACTCCAAAGCGCACCACCTGCTTCCTGAAGGATGCCATC
Organism: Candidatus Dormiibacterota bacterium; assembly: GCA_027451645.1. Classification (GTDB taxonomy): domain Bacteria; phylum Chloroflexota; class Dormibacteria; order Aeolococcales; family Aeolococcaceae; genus JAJZLL01. The sequence goes on from DAIDIX010000050.1 coordinate 5,073, forward strand.
CTCACTGAGGAGCTTGGATCCGACAATGCCGATCGCGGGATCACTGTCCGCTGTTCGCACAAGCGTGTCGCACCAGCCAGGAGACAGTATGGTGTCATTGTTGAGGAGCAGGACATAGGTGCTGTCCTTGATTGCCTTCAGCCCTGCATTGACTGAAAGCAGGTACCCCTGATTCCTGTCATTTCGAACAACACGCACCCCCTCAATTTGCGGGAGGTATTCCCTCGTCCTGTCTGTTGAGGCATCGTCAACCACAACAATCTCGAACGGCATGGATGGCATGTGCTCATGCAGGGATCGCAGGCATTGGGCAGTAATATGCCACTTGTTGAAGACAGGTATTACTATCGACACCCTGGGATGATCGAATGCCGGGAACGAGGGGAGATTGGTTGTCTCATCGCGGAGCTGAATTTTGCGTCTGTTCGCAGCGACCATCTTCCGGAGGGAGTAATCCAGGATCCGCTTGCGCAGTGAGCGCTCTGGGGCTATCCGGTTGATGATATTTACTGCACGTTTGCCGACACGGAGTTCACGGGATCGGGTGTAGATCTGGTACCGCTCCTGGTACAGACCAAGGATGTCAAGAACTTCACTATAGGCCCAGTATGTGGATTCCTGGTAGGCCTTGGATTCCGCTGCCTTGAAATGTGCTTCCTCAAGTGATGAGAGATCCTCACTTGTTGGTGCTGGGAAATCAATGGTGAGCGGTTGTTCTGCCATGTGTGTGGGATTGAAGCGGGATCGGAAATGAATTCCACCTATGATCCCGATTACGTAATCTTAACACAGCAGGAGCACGTCATAGCGCGATTATGTACGACTTCACCCTGCCTAGATCGTTCCTGCCTGTATGGCATCGCGTATCCAGGGAATGAGTTCATCAAGCATGGTGTCAAGGGTGGTCCTCGCCTCAAACCCGAGCAGCTGCTTTGCCTTCTCGACTGAGGGAACACGCTTCTGCACATCGTAGGTGAACGGATCATCGATGACGTGGGAAAAGGGCACGTCCGGGCCATGCACCTTCGTCCAGATGAGTTCCGCAAGCTCCAGGACTGTTGTGGAGGTTGCAGTCGAGATGTTGAAGTCCTCATTGAGGGCAGCAGGATGATCGAGGGTGAGCACAATTCCTTCCGCGAGATCCCCACCGTACGTGTAATGGCGGATCTGGTGCCCGTTTCCAAGGATGTGAAGGGGGTTTTGCCCCTTGAGCACCTTCTGCACGAGGTCGGGCACGACATGGCTCATTGCAAGGCTCACGTTTCCGCTTGCGATCTCGACATCCCCCCGTGCCCTGCGCTCCCCGATGCCGACGCAGTTGAAGGGTCTGATGATCGTGTACGGCAGTCCGTACTGGTCATGGGCTGCATGGGCAAAATACTCCACAGCAAGCTTCTGGAAGCCGTATGAGGACCTTGGAGGGGGGACTTCGAACTGCTGGCCCTCAAGGGAAGGCCAGGTTGCCGTGGATTCAAACACCATTGACGAGGAGAGGTACGTCACCTTCTGGAGCGGTCCTCCCTCCTTCCGTGCAGCAATTGCTGCATCGCATTCCGCAGCAATGATCCGCTCGTTTGTTGCGAGGAGATCATACGCATAGGTATGGAAGTACGAGATCCCCCCAATCATGGCAGCACCGGCAATGAAGTGGTCACACTCGCCAAGAAGCGAGGTGAGGAGCTCCGTGTCACGGGCATCGCCCTCCACGAGGCGGAACCGGGGATCGTCATCATACGTCCTTGCGATGTGTCCGTACTTTGAGTAGTTGTCGAGACCAATGACGGTGTATCCCTTCCGGAGGAGCTCCTCGACAACATAGCCCCCGATGAAGCCTGCGGAACCAGTGACAAGCACAGTGGACATGGAGTTTTCTCCTTCAGTGGGTGGGACGGGATGGCGGGGTGCGGAGGGACCTTCTGGGACGGAGTGCATGGAAATACCAGCGAAGGTAGTGGGGCAGCCACTGCGCAACCTTGAAGTGGGACTCCCCTGCAGTCCTGTCCCGCCATGTCGTCGGAATCTCAGCCACCCGCTTTCCCTGCTGCTTGGCCTTCGCCACAAGCTCAATGGCCATCTCGAATCCGCGGGTCGAGTCAATCCCGACCTCCTGGACGAATGTCCTGGAATACGCCTTGAAGGCACTTGTCGCATCATGCGTGCCAACACGTCCCAGGTACCAGAGACTGAGATCCGCAAGTTTCGAAAGCGCATTCTTCACGGGAGGGCCACCAAGGTGCTTCCCTCCCCTCATGTAGCGCGAACCTGCGGCAATGACCACATCATCGTGGATGAGGGAGGCGAGTTCTGGAATCTGGGAGGCATCATCGGAGTTGTCCCCCATTGTGACGACAACCGTGTCATGGGAAGCGTGGTCGAACCCGTACCGGAGGGCCTGTGCCGGTCCCCGTCCATACGTGTTGTGGAGCGGGTGGATCGAGGGATACTCCTTTATGAGTTCGCGGAGGAACGGCACTGTCGTGTCCGTTGGCATGTCATACACGACAAGCGTCTCATGGGGAACGTGGATGATGGCCTCAAGGGACTGGAGGAACGGGACAATCCGTTCCCCTTCGTTGTACACCGGGATGACGATGGAAAAGGGATGCATATGCCAACAAGTATGAAGAATGCATGGACAGCAGTGCACGGTCACGCACCACTTCCCGATCTCGGGTAAGATGCTACCGTCAGGACAGTGCGCTGTCCGAAGAGGCTGCATGGTGTGAGGAGATCAGGGTGACAGGTTCCGAGAGGCAGAAGATCGCTGTTGTCGGGGGGTGCGGACACATAGGACTGCCACTTGGGCTTGTCCTTGCGGACTACGGCTTTCCTGTCACGCTCTATGACATCAACGCTGATGCAGTTGCACGGGTGAATGCGGGAACGATGCCCTTCGAGGAGCATGGAGCGCAGGAGGTGCTCACAAGGTGTGCTGGCGTGAGTATCCATGCAACAACCGATGCCCGGGAAATCGAGGAGGTGGAAACGGTCGTCATTGTGGTCGGCACTCCCGTTGACGAGCACTACAATCCGAACCTTGCTGTGGTTCCCTCTTCGGTTTCCGACCTCCTTCCCCACCTCCGTGAGGGGCAGCTCCTCATCCTGCGGAGCACACTCTTTCCCGGAACCACGAGGCTTGTCTTCGAACTCCTTGCCCAGTCTGGAAAACGGGTGGGAGTCGCATTCTGTCCGGAGCGCATTGCGGAAGGTGAGGCAATCCATGAACTCACCGAGCTTCCCCAGATCGTGTCGGCATACGACACGAGGAGTCTCGCGCGGGCAAAGGCCCTCTTCGGGGAACTCACTTCCGATCTTGTGGAACTCGATCCCGAGGAGGCAGAGCTCGCAAAGCTCTTCACGAACTCCTGGCGGTACATCAAGTTCGCCATTGCCAACCAGCTGTACATGATTGCCTCAAGCTTTGGCCTTGACTACGAGCACATCAGGTCAGCCATCACCTACAAGTATCCCCGTGCAGCGGACCTTGCCCGTGCAGGATTTGTCGCTGGCCCGTGCCTCCTCAAGGACACCATGCAGCTTGCAGCCTTCAACAACAATGAGTTCCTTCTCGGACATGCAGCAATGATGGTGAATGAGGGTCTCCCCCTCCACCTCGTGTCGAGCATCGAGCAGTCGTACGACCTCTCCGGCATGACAGTCGGTGTGCTTGGCATGGCGTTCAAGGCGGATTCCGATGACAACCGGGACAGCCTCAGCTACAAGCTCAAGAAGGTTCTCCAGTTCAAGTCCAGACGGGTTCTCTGCCATGATCCGTACGTGCGCAATGATCCCTCCCTCGTGGACCTCGACACTGTCCTCCGGGAGGCGGACCTTCTTGTCATAGGGGCTCCCCACGCTGACTACCGCACCCTTGACACGAAGCTTCCCATCATCGACATCTGGGGCAGTGTACGTCCTGGTTCCGTGGCAGCGCTTCACGACGGGGGAACCATCTCCCCGGGCATGCCGCTGTAGGGTGTCTTGGAGAGCCGTCAGGACCCGAGGACACGGCGTACACGGCGTGCGACGCCAGTTGCACGCCTGAGGGGGGCAGTCACCTTCCAGGACAGGGACGAGGACAGCTGCTCTGCAGCAATCCTCATGCCTTCCCGCTGCAGGTGTGCAGGATCCGGCTCACGCCGTGCGAGTGTCCGCCGTGCAGCGAGCACGTCCCCATACCGGGTGGCCCCGAGGTCCACGCTTGAGAGCCCGGAAAGGAGTGCAGCAAGGCATGCCTTCCAGGTTGCCGGGGACTGGAAGTCCTTAAGGCGTTCGGGACGCCCGGGGGAATCCGTTCCGAGAAGGAAGGCAGTGAGCTCGGTATCCGAACTGTAGTAGAAGACTCCGGGTGCCTCTTCCCTGCCAAGGGTGTTCCGCACGACCTCCCGTGCAGTGGCGGTATCCCTGAGTGCAAGGGGAATGCCGTACGCCAGGCACTTCACGATGGGAAACCCGAACCCTTCGTCATTTGAGGGGAAGACGATGACTGAGGCTCCGCTGTACAGCTGTTCGAGGGTTGCCTCATCGAGTGCTCCGCTCGGAATGGATTCCATGCCCGGAACACCTG
>DAIDIX010000051.1 GCA_027451645.1 Candidatus Dormiibacterota bacterium
CGCCATGAACGTGTACTCGATCGTCCCTTCCCACCGTTCCCACGTGACTGCTGATGCAATCTCGAAGAAGACGAGCGAGAGGTATCCCCAGAGCACTGCACCCACAAGGAGGTACAGCTGTGTCCGCTCAAGGGCTGCCCGAGCCTGTGCAGTGTGGGCTGTACCGAGCCCGGATGCAAGATACCCGATGCTCAGCACGCTCACGATGTTGTACACAAGCCACACGACTTCCCAGAGCCAGTATCTCCTGTACAGGTTGATCTGCCGCTCGAAGAACCCGACGAACGCAGTCCATTCATGGCGGAGTGAATTCCGCTGATACATCATGATTCCTCCTCTCCAGATTCCCCGTCTTCCAGGAATGAACGTCCTGTCATGGCAAGGAAGAGCTGTTCAAGTGTGTTGTGTGGTGAAAGGCCGTTTTCAGCCCTGAGCTGGTCTGGCGTTCCATCGCCAATGAGCTTTCCGCGATCGAGAACGATAATGCGGCTGCACAGTGCCTCTGCCTCTGCCAGATCATGCGTACAGAGCACGACAGTGAGATCGCTTTCCTCGTGCAGCTCCTGTACGACATCCTGCACTTCATGCTTCGACCGCGGATCGAGTCCTGTTGTGGGCTCATCCAGAAGGAGAATCGCTGGACTGCTCAGGAGACTCCTGACAATGGCGACCTTCTGCTGCTGCCCTCTTGAGAGACCGTTCATTGGCCTGTGCACTGCATGCCGTGGAAATCCGAGCCGCTGGAGGAGGGACGTTGCCCTCTCCTCGATCTCCTTTCCAGTCTGGCCATACAGCCGGCCAGCGTAGACGAGGTTTTCCCAGGGACTCATCTGCTTGAAGAACGATGCATCAACCGACACCCGGTTGATGTACGTCCGTACACGCGTTGCTTCCCGCACGACATCATGCCCGAACACCTGCACTGTGCCTGCATCTGGCGTAGTGAGCGTTGCAAGGATGCGGACAAGTGTGGACTTGCCACTCCCATTCACACCAACGATGGCAACACTTTCGCGCGGTGCAATCGCAAGCGACACGTCAGCCAGTGCTGGCGGCAGCGTGACACCTGCTCGGCGCTTCCGCCACGACTTCGCGTATGCCTTCGAAACGGACTCGACGTGGATTGCAGTGTATGTGGAATTTGGAACTTGTGAACGGAACATGACGATTACCTGATGGATAACTCTCGCACCCCAAGAGGTGCATGACAGATCGCGCAGAACGCGATGTGGAGTGTGGCGGCTGCTGCCCTGAGCACCGCCTTGCCGTCAGGCGATCAATCGCCTACCGTTCCAGGAAGTGCACGGACAGTGCGCCTACTCCGCCGACTGCATTCCTGCAGCGAAGAAATACTGGCACTGTAGACATTGTGCAAATCTCCTACCAATCCAAATGATGTAGGTAATACTATACCGCTTTGCGACTCTCCCAGTCAAGCGCATGTCCCATGTGGCTGGCCATTCACTGGAAGCGGATTTCTGGTACGGTATGTACCGCATGCAGTGCATAGAGTGAAAGGATGGACATGAAACGCTGGATTCCGGTTCTTGGTGCTCTCTCCCTCGCTGCTGTCCTCGCCTCCTGTGCACCAGCTGCGGGGACGCCTGAAACATCAGCACCCCTGTCGTGCTCGTGGACCATCACACCCGTAGCGTATCCCCCATCGAGCATCTCCTCCTCCTCCAGAGGTGAGTACGATTCCCTTTCCGGGATTGCTTCCATCTCCCAGCATGATCTCTGGGCAGTTGGCTCATATGCCTCGCACGTCACATCCACAGGCTGGCCGTACGACAACGTGTTGGTCGAGCATTCAGATGGCTCAACGTGGACACAGGCATCAGCACCAGATGCGCTTGATGCGGGGAAGTTCAGTGGTGATTCCCTCAATGCAGTTGCGGGCAGCACTCCCTCCAACGTCTGGGCTGTTGGAACGCTTGGCATTGCTGGCGACCCCCTCACACCACCTTCAGAGACCCTGACCGAGCATTTTGATGGCTCGTCATGGTCCATTGTCACTGCACCTGATGCCTACCTTGGATCCTCCCAGGGTGCGGATGAGCTTACTGGAGTTGCAGTGCTTTCCAAGAACAATGCCTGGGCTGTCGGTACAGCCTCATGGAACTCATCGCTCACGATTACCTCTTCCTTTACGACAGGACTTGTCGAGCACTGGGACGGGTCAGCATGGAGCATTGTCACCCTCCCCTCGCCCGTTCCCGCCCTCACTGCTGCAGAGTGGAACAGCCTGAGCTCACCAGCAGCTGCTCCGCCTTCACTGGCCATAGGGTCATGGTCTCTTTCCGGCATAGATGCACTCAGTGCCTCAGATATCTGGGTTGTCGGCTCCGAGACACCGAATGTCACGACGACGCTCAGTCCGTCCAGGACACTCATCGAACACTGGGATGGATCAGCATGGAGCATTATCCCAACTCCTGACCTCACACTTGGCGAGTCTCTCCTTGACAACAGCAGAAGGGCCACCGATTCACTCACGGCCATTGCTGGTACAGCTCCAGACAATCTCTGGGCTGTAGGGGGTGCTCTTCCCCAAGGCACCCTGACCCTCCACTGGGATGGCTCCTCATGGAAGATCGTTCCCTCACCCATGACGGGAAATGTCGGCTCCTTTGGAGATGCAGTGCCTCTTGCAGCAGCAGCTTCCACAGGCACATCCGTCTGGGCAGGGGGTGCAGTGCTCATGGATTGGAATGGTGCACAGTGGCTGCCCCTGTACACCATTGACGGGAAACAGTACGGAACCCTGACAGGAATCACCTCCACACCTGGAGGCGACCTGTGGGCAGTTGGCTCCGAGTCAGTGCTCCACCGTCACTGCAGCTGATCTCTTCACCAGTCATCCGTATGCAATGATACGGATGACAAAATTGCCACACTCTCCAGGAGAATGTCCACGTGCAGTCAGCCATCACACACCGAATCATCCTCGTTCTCGCCATTATTGCAGTCACAAGCTGCGGATCTGTCCAGGGAGCAGCACCAGAAGCGCCTGGACATGCATCGTCCACGAAATTGGCACAGTGGAAACATCTCTCCCCTCTCCATGCCCCCCTTGCCCGAGACTCAGCAGGCATCGCCTTTGATGAGTCCTCCCACACCATCATCCTTACTGGTGGAGAGACTGGCTGCAGCCCAAGCACTACATACTTCTCCGATACCTGGGCATGGAACGGATCTGACTGGACTGAGCTTCATCCAAAGGGGATCGGTCCTGCCCAGACTGTCATCGGCGAGCAGATGGCATATGATCCCCTCACACATACTGCTGTTGCAGTGACTCCTCCCGGAGGCTGCGGTCAGGGCACCTTCACCTGGACATGGAACGGCTCAACCTGGAATGTCTACGGCAACTGCTTCCTGAGCGGAAGCTCAACCGAGATTCCCTGCCCCATGACCTCACCACGGCTGGATGGCCTTGGCTACGATGCTGCAACCAGGCAGCTTGTCTACTTCGATCCCTCCGGTTACCTCGATGCACAGGGCAACAGCATTAGTGCTTCCTCAACATGGACTTGGTCCGGTACAACGTCAGGAGACGCATCGCACAACCTGGGATCCACTGCATGGAACCGTGTGGCACATGCAGCCTCACCCACCGGAAATGTGGGGCCAGTCACCATCGTCTACGATGCAGCACTGCAGAAGCTTCTCATGTATGCGTCCTACACGGGAACGATGTATGCATGGAGTGGACATGCATGGTCGACACTCTCCTCCTCCCCATCGCCATCTCCAAGAACAGGCAGTACAGTTGTCTATGATCCTGCTCTTGGTGGAGTTGTCCTCTTTGGGGGTGCCACCACCTCGCCAAGCACGGACAGTTCAGGCGAGACTGTCTACACACCTGGCTCCCCCCTCAATGACACATGGCTGTGGAGTGGATCGAGCTGGCATCGGCTGGACATCACAACTCCGCCAGGCGCACGGTTCTATGCCCAGGCTGCATACGATCCAGGCAGCAGGGCCCTCGTTCTGTTTGGTGGAGCCCGGAGCCTCACTGCGGACAGCAATGACACCTGGGAGCTTCTGCCTCCACAGTGATCTGGCCTGATGCTGCAGCCCTCCTGCCGTGAGGGAGATGGCTCTCCTTTCGTTCTTCCGTCACAACATCGTCTATCATTGAGTGAGCAGCACCATGGAGCATTGCAGCACATGTCAAACCGGGAATATGCATGCAGGGCCCTCAGCAGGGGGCAGTACGGCATAGTTGGCATACCCGTTCAGCAATCAGAAGAAGTTCTGTATGTGCGAACTCAGGTAATTGGCCCCTGGCCCTCCAGGGAAAATCGGGCACGGCTCCACTCTGCACTCAGCGATGTCCTCACCTTCGGGGGAGCAACATCCTCACAGGCTGAACGCACAGCCCAGGAACGGCTTCTCGAACCAGCCTTCAGAATGTGGCAGTGCATCATGGATTCTGCAGCCGTACTCCCTGATGGAGTGAACGGCAGGAGGATCCGGTTCAATCGTGGAATGACAGCAGATGCACGGACATGGTTCGAACCTTCCGAGCGCATCCCCCGTGCAGAGGTTGATGCCTTCCGTGCAGGAGTGGACTTTCTCCATGATCTCCTTGGGCGTCCAGGCTCCCTTGCTCCAGCTGACATTGCACAGGGAAGGGCTCTCCTTTCGACATATGCTCCTGACAGTGCTCCGCTGCGGGAAGGCATTGCGTAACTGACCATTCCCCAGGCAGCAGCTTCCCTGTGCACTGCCTGTCAGATACTGAGTGCCCCGGAATGGTGTTCTACCTTCTGCTCATACATGTGCCCGTCTGCACGGTCTATTGCCTTGGAGATCTTCTCATCCGGATTGAGTGCTGCAAGTCCAAAGGAGACACCGTACGGCTGTTTCTTTCCCCGTCGTGCAAGTTCCCGCTGCATCGACCTGAGCCTCCATCCGACATTCTCCGTGTCAGCATTCGGGACTGCGCAGACAAACTCATCCCCTCCCCAGCGCACGATTGCAGCCTTGGATGTGAGAAATCCGCGCAGAAGCTTGCCAACAGTGCGAAGATACCGGTCACCTGCAGAATGCTTCATCGTGTCGTTCACGCGCTTGAGACCATCACAGTCAAGAAAGACAATCGTGACATCATTCCCCTCTTCCCGTGCCTGCTCCACAATCCGTCCAATGTGACGCATGCCAGCCTGGCGTGTGTACACCTTCGTAAGCGGATCTATCTCATACGTGCGCACAAGCCGCCTGAGTTCCTTCACCTCTGCAAGGAGCGCCTCGTACCGTGCACGGAGAGCATTGATCCTCCTTCGCAGTGTCCGCACCACAGAGAATTCCCTGCCTGGTGCTCCTGCACCCTCCGGTGTTGTTCTGGGGATGGACGTCTGTCCAACATGTCCCTCTAGCTCCATGGCAGTCCCTCCTGTGAGCACCGGAAAGTGTTCATCAGCGTAGAGGGGAATCCCGGACATCGGACGGACATTGTCCGTCTATGATCAGGCGCCAATCTCCCACATGTCGAGTGGCTGGATGCCGTTCCTGCGCCGGTTGTCGATCCTGCTCATCGACTTTCCTGCAGAAGTGTTGAGGAGGATGCGTGGCTGCTGCCTGCGGACGTGCTCAATGTCTGACCGGGTGCCAAGAAGGGGTACATCGGGAATGTTTCCAAGGATCGCTGCCTCACCACGGCTTTCGGGAGAGGGATGGGGATCGGAGCTCATCTGGTGCTTCACTGCAAGTGCTGCAGACACACTCCAGGCCTGTTCTCCCTCGGGAATGTTTGTTCCTGCAATCACGCGTGAGCCAACACGCTCATTGAATGTCACTGGAGCTTCAGTCCGCTCGACTGCGTAGGCAACGACTCCTGCTGCATCGACATAGAAGAGTTCCATTGCATGGCCTGCAATATTGATGGCATTGAGGAGGCGTGTCTCCACTGCACGTGCAAGTGCTGGATACCCCTGGTGTCGGAGTCCACAGGCAATGTCATACGTCTCCTTGGGCCAGACTGCACAGCTCCCGTGGTAATCGTAGTACCGCTTGAGTGCAGCATAGCGGAGTGCCCTGCACCGAATTCCTGCATCCGTGAGAAACTCTTCTCCCACAATCCTTCTGGCCACAGGATGGACATATCTCCGCCGTGTTCCTGCTGGCAGGCGGTCAAATAGCCGTGACCGGAGAAGCACGCCTGCATTCGAGGTCATGGTCCGGATGAGCCGGGGCACCCCGAAGGGATCCCTGTCAATCGCCTGGGCAAAATACCGGTACTCGGGAATCCAGAACCATTCAAGCACACGGTCCCTGAGAAGTTCAGCCCGGGCTATCCACTGTGCAGCCCGCGGATCATCACACCCGAGAAGCTCTGCTGCACCAACCAGGGCATCATAGACGAGACCCTGAACCTCAATGGATGCAAGCGGTGCCCGGTCATTCGAGAGCGTGCCATCCTCATGGAGGTATGCGGAGAGGGAATCCTTCCATCCCTGGTTCGCTATTCCATGGGGATTGCGCCTGTCAAACTCGACAAGTCCCAGTGACGACTCATCAAGCTTTCCGTCTATCCAGGTCATTGCCCGCTCGACAGATGTACGGACTGTCACATGCTCACCTGCATCTGTCGCAATGACATCATCAAGAATCTCCCAGCCCCATCTCGACACATACGCTGCAACAAGCCGAACGAAGAGTGGAGTCGCGTCGACAGAGCCGTAATACACAAGCTTCCTGCCCACACCACCCCAGTGGGACCACATGTCCCTGAACCGGGAGTCACCCTGGGCTGGGTGCAGCGGGTCATACGGAAGAATCCGGCACTCGTGGTGAATCTTCCCGTACTCCTCTTCAGTGGAGCCATCTCCACGCTCGGCTGTGCGAGAGCCCTGGTACCGCACAAGATCATGAATGATCCGCCGTGGCAGAACCCTGTCAAACGGAACGAGGTCCTCTGCCACTTCTGCCGAGTCACGGCCAAAGAATGCATCGCCATAGAGCTCGCCACTGCTTGCTGCAATGCCGCCTGGAGCAGGATACCCGAGAGACTGCAGGAGGAGCTGGAGCGGCGGGAATGGGGTGCTGGAACGAGCTTTCATCAGACTACCTTTTGGGGCATGTCGCCACACACGGGCAATTGTACCCCCAGGTGAATACAAATGGGGTCAGTTGAACAGTTTGTTGCAGGGTGTGACAAACCCTCTGTTGCGTCCTCCTCCAGTGCTCTACACTGGATATGCCAACACACTGCACTCGCCGACACAGTTTGTCCGTCACCTGTCCGAGATCCCTGTGTAAGGTGAAGAAGTCCGGGAGATGGCCTGACCCTTCCGGAGCAAGGAGTAGCCATGACACAACGCCATATAGCTGTTATCGCCCCACCGTGGTATCCCGTTCCGCCGAAGGGGTATGGTGGAATCGAGCTTGTGGTGTATCTTCTGGTCACTGCCCTCCAGAAGCAGGGCGTGCGGGTAACACTGATTGGATCTGAGGGTTCCCTTCCGGGAACCATTGCACTTGCTCCTTCGGAGTGGAGTGCAGACCTTGGTGGACCCAACGGGATCTCCCGTGAGGTTTCCTACGTTTCCCGGGTTCTCCGCACTCTTCGGAGCATGCCCGACATCGATGTCATCCATGATCATGCAGGCTGGACGAGCATGCTCGCATGCAGCGTTGCAAACATTGCTCCTGTACTCCACACCGTCCATGGACCGCTGTACGAACCGCAGCGCACGGTCTACCACGATATTGACCCGAATGGGACTGTTGGACTTGCTGCCATCAGCGGTGCACAGCGCGAATCTGACCCCACACTGAACTGGGTGGGAACAGTGCACAATGCTGTCGATCTCGATGCACTCTGGGTTGGAGACCGGAGTGCAAAGGAGCCGTATCTCCTGTGCCTTGCACGCATCACTCCCGACAAGGGCCAGCATCATGCAATCGAAGTCGCAAAGCGTACTGGCTACAGGCTTGTCCTTGCAGGCAAGGTCGGTGAGCTCAAGGCAGAGCATGAGTACTTCGATGAGCAGGTGAAGCCCCACATCGACAATGACAGGGTGATCTACTATCCGAACATTGCTGGACAGCAGAAGGCGGACATCATTGCACGTGCAACAGCACTCCTTGCTCCCATCTGCTGGCCAGAACCGTTCGGACTCTCCATGGTCGAGGCAATGATAAGCGGCACGCCAACGATTGCCTTTGCACAGGGTGCAGCTCCGGAGCTCATCACAAATGGCCTCACTGGTGCCACAGTCGATACGGTCGACGAGATGGTCGATGTGATCCGCCACATTGACGACTTCGACCCACGGGCCTGTGCTGAAGCAGCACGTGCAGAGTTCAGCCCGATGACCATGGCTGAACGGTATCGGGAGCTGTACGAAGTCACATATCACGGCTGCATGCAGCGTGTTCCGGCTTCAGGAGTTCCAGCTTCAACTGCACGCATCACAGGACATGCAGTCTCGCATGAGCAGCTCTCAAGCACTTCAGAACAGGACGAGAAACCCGCAGAGCCCGTAGCCTGAAGCGCTACTTGTCATCGAACCGGGGTATGACAGAAACGACGATTGCAGTTGCATTGTCATCACCACGTTCTCCAGCCTCTGTGACAATGCGCTCTGCTGCCTCCTTCACATTCGGGGCAGTGTGCACATGCTCGACAAGCTCGAAATCCTCGAGTACATTCCACACACCATCCGTGCAGAGAAGAAGTGTAGTGGGGTGGGAGATGTGAATCGTTGTGGTATCGACATGCACCTTCTCCTCGAGGCCCACAGCCCTCGTGAGCACGAACCGCGACCTGTCACTTCCCGGTGAGGCTGCTCCGTACTGCCTGCTCCGCACACCACCCATCTCTGCAAGAGAGTGGTCTTTCGATAGCTGCACAATCATCTTGCGGTCCCGGATCTCATATGCCCGGGAGTCCCCGACATGGCCGATTGTCACTGTGATGAGGGACTGCTCCACCCAGAGAAGTGCTGCAGTCAAGGTCGTGCCCATTCCTGCAAGACGTGCATCGAGCAGGGCTCGGGCACGGATGAGGCTGTTTGCTTCCTCGATGACAGGCACGAGATTCGTGCGGGAGACTGGCATGGCAACACGGAGCGACTCTGTGGCAAGTTCTGCTGCAACATCGCCACCAGGAAGCCCCCCCATGCCATCCGCCACTGCAAAGAGCGGAGGCTTCAGGAGGTACCTGTCCTCATTTTTCCGACGGACATGTCCCTGGTTTGTCGCTGCACAGCTCTGCACACGGACATGGGCCCTTGCAGCATTTGCTGTGTATGTGGCTACTTCAGATGTGGTGGATGATTTCGCGCCTCTCATGTCGTTCCATGATATCCCACCTTCCCAAGTTGGACATCACGAAATCGTGACAGTCTCACCTGCTCCCCATCACAGTCCTGGGAAACCCTTCAGCCAGAAAGCTTCCCGAGAA
>DAIDIX010000052.1 GCA_027451645.1 Candidatus Dormiibacterota bacterium
TGTCGGGACGAGTGCTGGCTCCATCATCTCTGCACTCCTCGCAAATGCAGTGTCCCCAACAGAGATTGCCCTGAGCCTTCATGATCCGAGATCCCAGTACCAGCTACCCTCCCCCTGGGTGCTCTACCAGCCGAACTTCAAGGAGATGCTCCAGCGGTCGCTCCGGCTTCCCCGTGCACTCGGGGAACTCGCGGACATGCTCTTCAAGACCCCGCAGACACTCAACCTCTTCGACCTCCTAGATGCTGTAACGCTCCTTCTTCCCTCAGGCCTCTGCGATCCTGCAGGCCTCATGAACTACCTCCACACCATCCTCACGTCCCGAACCTATACCGATGACTTCTCCAAGCTCGACTCCGAGCTGTTCGTTGTCACCTGTGCACTTGACACAGAGCAGCGTGTCGTCTTCTCGCGCCACCAGCATGCGCATGTACCCATTAGCCAGGCAGTCACTGCAAGCAGTGCAGTGCCCATGCTCTTCAAGCCAGTACGGATCGATGGCATCGACTATGTGGATGGTGGAACAAAGGGAATCTCTGCCATAGATGTCGCAGTCGACAACGGTGCAAAACTCATCGTTGTCATCAATCCCATCGTTCCAGTCGATGCTGAGGAGGTCCCCCACCCTGAACACAACCATCTCGCCTCAGGCACGAGGCTCGCCTCGCTCGGATTCCGGAGTGTCTACAACCAGGTATTCCGTGGCATGCTGCATGACAGCCTAGTCGACCACATCCAGCTCGTGCGGGAGCGGCATCCCGATGTGGACATCCTCCTCATTGAACCCCGCTCTGATGATGACAAGATGTTCTTCCATGAGCTCATGTCCTTCTCAGCACGTCTCATGGTCCTCCAGCATGGATATGAGTCTGTCTCGAACGGTCTTTCTGACTCGTGGGATGCAGTGAGCAAGCTCTTTCCTCGGCATGGCATTCATGTCACCCGCCGGGTCATTGACATGAAGCCCCTCCAGGTGCCTCCTGCAACAGTCGATTCGCCACACATCCTGCAGCGCATCCTACGTCAGACTGTCTTTCAGCGAAGAACTCCCCTCCAGATCCTTGAGGATGGGGACATTGATACTGCATCCTGATCAAACGGGATGCACAGCACATCAGATATGACGATACATCCGCACAACGCTCGTCAGGCCAGCTGATGCCACGAATATTCCAATTCCAACTAGCCCGGGAATCCAAGACTGAGACCGCTTATGATCCTGCCTGATTCGAACCCGGCTTCCTTCAGCAAATATGCCAATTGTGCCAGTAACGAGCCAGAACAGGAGAAAATAGCCAATTCGGTTTGTAAGAGACGCGAAAATTCCAAATGCTGCCATGCACACGCAATATGCGATGGTCGCAAGAATTGACTTCATTCACATGATTGTATTCGCATCCACTATTGCGCACACTGCGTGATGATCTATTTCCACGATCCTGGAGAGTGGCAGCTAGCAGCCATGTCCTCCTACCCGTGTTCTTCATTTCCACGATTCTCGAGCCAGTCCATAACGGATACTAGCAGCAAAGCATCATAGATTAGCCACTCCCCTTTCCGTGACAGCCAATGCAACTTCTGGTAGCATCAGGCACGATGGTCCATTGGCCATGAAGCAGCACAAGAGAGTTGAAGGAGTTTTCACTCATGTCGACAAATCCTCCAGGCTGGAACCCGCAGCAGCCCCCTGGACAGGGTGGCGGATGGCAGCTTCCCCAGCAGCCACAGCAGCCTCCCATGGCTCCTCCACAGCAGCAGCCGCCTATGCAGCAGCAGCCCCCCATGGCTCCTCCTCCACCTCCCCAGCAACCTTCTGCCCCAGGTGGTAGCTGGCAGCCTCCTCAGGCACCACCTCCCCCAGGGGGTGGTTGGCAACCTCCCCAGGCACCACCTCCACCAGCAGGAGGCGGCTGGCAGCCTCCCCAGGCACCACCTCCACCCGGCGGTGGTGGCGGATGGCAGCCACCTGCACCAGGCGGGTATGGCATGCAGAGCGGAGGATCTGTGTATGGAATCCGAGTTGTGGCCTATATCATTGATGCCATCATCCTTGGCATTGCAGGATTTATTCTGAGTGCTATTTTGGGCGCAATCACTGCATCATCAGTGAACTCTTCAACACTGTCTTCCCCTGGTGCAGTGACTGGCATACTCGGTCTCCAGTTCGGCTTTCTCATATCCGACATCGCTATTACCTTGCTGTATGGCACGCTTCTCATAGGAAGCGCATCTGGCAAGACAGTCGGCATGCGCGTCATGGGACTGCGAGTACAGGATGCGAATACAGGAGCATCCATAGGCTATGGACGAGCATTCATCCGCTGGCTTGTTTTTGAAGTCCTGTTCATGGCCTGCGTTATTCCTGGTTTGATCAATCTCCTTTCCCCACTCTGGGATCCCCGTGGACAGACATGGCATGACAAGGCAGCAAACTCTATAGTGGTTCGCGGCTAACCTTTCAGGAAGTCACAAGACTGGGAGCGATGGTAGTCCCATCCTCCCAGTCTTCGCATATACGGGGCAGTGGAATGGGGAAAGCAGTACCCTATGCTCATGCATGATGTTGTGTCGCAAGGCGAGCTCCAGTTCCATGAACACCATTCGACCCCGCCTGTCATGCTGCGACGAGTGGTCATGCTTCATCGCACAGCCTGGACCGTGCTCTCAGGCACGCTCCTTGTTGGCCTGGTCGGCCTCCATCTCACACCAGCCGGTACGGGAATTCCCTGTCCTCTCAGAACGCTGACAGGCATTCCCTGCCCACTCTGTGGCATGACAACAAGCCTTCGTGCCCTTTCACGCCTGCAGCTCCGGGAAGTGCTTCTTGCCAATCCGTTCGCTCCGCTGCTCGTTGGAGGCGCACTGTGGGCACTCTTCACGACGCTCGGCTTGCGAAGATCAGGCCCGTTCAGGATTGCACTCCCGCTGCTGCTCGGACTCGGAGCTGCCTCGTGGATCTTCCAGCTCTTCCGCTTTCACATCCTCTGATCAGGAAGTGTGCACGTCACCCAGAGTTGCGAGAATGCTGCTCCGCTGCTCAGGAGTGAGTTCCACTGCCACCTCTGAGCGGGTATTGCAGAACGTAACAGGTCCAGCCAGCCACGACTCGCGAAGATTCACGGGAAGAGCAATGCGGCATACGACAGGTACAGCACCCTCCATGTCTGGAGCATCACCATCCGCATCGAGGGGAGAAAACGTGCAGTGAAGATCCAGTGAACCTACTCGCACTGCAAACCATGAGTCGATCTCGTGGAGTGGATGGGATCCCAGATCCCTGGCATAGAGACAGCAGACAATCTCATCTCCTGAGGGGACAAGCACGCTTGTTGCCTTGAGCACCTCATCAAGACTGTCCTCCCGGATGCCCGTGTCACTCCTCAGCATCTCCATGAGTGCACCTACAACACTCTCCCGCATCTCGAACACTGCAACAATATCCTCGAGATCCACACGGAGATGCTGCTTTCTCGCTGCGATATCCTCGATGTATGTAGTCCTCACCTGCTCATACTCCTCACGGCTCATGAGGTCGTTTCGGTTCAAGAGATATTCCATGGCTACTATGGTATCCTTCGATCGCCACTCGATGTTGAAAGGAACACATGACATCACACCACCTCCCTTCCACGGATCTCTACCGCATTGATGAACTCCTCACTGACGAGGAACGGCTTGTCCAGGAGACAGTACGCCGCTTCGTCAATGACGAGTTTCTTCCTCTCGTCCAGGAACACTTCCAGCATGGAACCTTCCCGGTTGAGCTCATCAAGCCCCTTGGGAAGCTTGGACTTCTCGGAATGCATCTCAGTGAATACGGATGTGCAGGCGCATCGGCTGTCGCATACGGCATTGCCTGTGAGGAACTCGAGGCGGGAGATTCCGGACTGCGATCCTTCGTATCCGTCCAGGGCTCGCTCGCGATGTTTCCCATTGCAACGTATGGCTCGAAGGAGCAGCGGGAACAGTGGCTCCCTGAAATGGCACAGGGCAACATCATTGGCTGCTTTGGTCTCACTGAGCCTGATGCAGGAAGCGATCCTGGCTCCATGCAGACGACAGCCCGTAAGGATGGCAGGGACTGGATCCTCAATGGCACGAAGATGTGGATCACAAATGCAACCATTGCCGATATCGCAGTCGTCTGGGCTCGCACGGAAGACAGTGGCATCAGGGGATTCATTGTCGAGCGGGGAATGCGGGGACTTTCCACTCCCCCAGTTCCCGAGAAGCTCTCACTCAGGGCATCCTCCACAGGAGCACTCATCATGGACGATCTCCGTATCGGACCAGAATCCGTCCTCCCGCTCGCTCATGGACTCCGTGCACCCCTGTCCTGCCTCTCCGAGGCACGCTTTGGCATCGCCTGGGGAGTTCTCGGAGCTGCACGGGCATGTCTCGAATGCGCACGTGAATATGCACTCTCCCGCACAGTCTTTGGCACACCGCTTGCTGCAAAGCAGCTCACCCAGGAAAAGCTTGCAGACATGGCAACCCGTCTTGTGCAGGGCCGACTTCTTGCACACCGGCTTGGAACACTCAAGGATGACGGTGAAGTTGAACCGTATCAGGTTTCCCTCGCAAAGCGTGCGAACGTACGGAGTGCCATCGAAATCGCCCGCTCGGCACGCACCATTCTCGGTGCGAATGGAGTGACACTCGAGTACCCTGTGTTCCGGCACATGGTAAACCTCGAATCCGTCCTCACCTATGAGGGGACTGAAGAAGTCCATACCCTCATTCTCGGAAACACGCTTACCGGAACGAATGCCTTCGGATCATGAGGCAGGATCTGTCCTGAGGGCAGCAACCTCGTCAGGGCCAATCGCATGTCCCTGCTTCCCGACATGCTCCACTGCAGCACTTGCTGGAACGTCATAGCACTCCCAGAGCTTCCCCTCGAGAGCTGACTCGAAAAAACCTACAACACGCTCCAGATACTGCTGGCGAAACATGAAATACGCCCCAACATGCCCTGTACTCGGGAGCACCCACAGCGACTTCGGTTCAAGTGCTGCCTCATAGAGGGCAAAGGCATCCCGTGCGGGAACGACAGTATCTGCCTCCCCGTGGATGACAAAGAGCGGCCGGGGTGCAATATGCGAAACGACACGCATGGGACTGAATGTCCTGAGATCCTCGCCAGTGCGGTTCCGGAGGAGCCTCACAACTGGCTGGACGAGTACTGATGTTCCAGGGAGCCGGAATGATCTCCGTATCCTGAACGCAAGGAGCTGGACTGGGTCCTTGAAGGCACTGTCCGCACAGACTGCAAAGATTTCTGGATCCCGTGCCCCCACACTTATGGATACAGAACCGCCGAGCGAGTAGCCAAGCAGTCCCACAGGAAGGTCTCCGACACGCTCACGGACACTTGCGAGGACTGCAGCAAGATCCCTCCGCTCAGCTGCACCAAGAGTATGTGGATGTTTCCCGCTCCCAGGTGTTCCACGCCAGCCATACATGACAACATGAAATCCAGCCTTCCTGAGTGCAACTGCCATGCCCATGACATCCCAGGCACGGCCACGGTACCCTCCACTGATGACAATGACTGCATCACGCTTTCCAGGGAGATACCAGGCAAGAATGGGAACGCCATCGGAGGTTGCAGCATGGAGCTGCTCGTACTTCAGTCCGAAGTCCCCTGGTGTTGCAAGGCGCTGGCGGTCCTCCTCCTGGAAGCCACTGCCAAAACTCCGCATGTAGATTGCTGCACACACCCCAGCAAACGTTGCTCCCAGGGCTGAGGCAACACTACCAATGAGACGCTTGTTCGCCAGCTTTGTCACGATGAGATCCGCATGAGGATGATGAACACGAGAAGGAGTATCACACTGAGCAGGATGACAGGAATCCAGCTGTCATGAGTCCTTCCATGCTCCTGCGGAGAGTGATCCTCTTCCATTGTGTCAGCTCCTGTCGTGCTCCTCTCCCGTGTGACCAGTTCGTGACGGCCACATGGGATGCGTATGGGAACTGCTACCCCCGCCGACGCCGTGCATACGGGGGAGCCACAAGCTCCCACACACGGTTGAGACGGCTCTGCTCGTAGGCCATGAGGGAAAGTCCACCAATGACAGGGATGAGCAGGAGCCACACCATGCGGACAGGCTTGCACTGCACATCACTCGTTGCACCACCCCGTTCCTGGACAATGCGGACACGCTCAGCAGTCATGACAACAGAAATGAGGCTGAACGGCAGAAGAAGTGCAAGGTACTGGAGAGAGAGTGCCACTGCAGCAACTCCGAACCATGCATGGCGAATGGAAATGCCGGGGTTGAAGCTGAGTGTCACATGGCTGTAGCCAAGGCCGAGGCGTGCACCAAGGAGAGCCCATGCAGCAACTCCGACAAGCCAGGGAATTGCAACGCCCCATGTTGACCGTGCAGGCACGACATGCATCTGGGGATCAAACTCCCCCATCTCACGGTTCACCTTGTGATGCCACATGAGTGCATAGATGCCAAGTGTGACAACGGAAAGGAGCACGACAGTCGCAGGCATGCGTGTCTTTCCGACTGGCCCAAGTGCTGGAAGGGATACGCTCTCTGGCTCATCCGTACGGGAAGTCGTGGAGGACACTGATGGCTCCTCACTGCGCTCAGCCTGTACAGTCTCCCCTGAGACAGTCGAGGGTGAAGAGGCTGAATCCTCGCCTGAGGGAGGAGTATCAGTCCCTGCAGTCTCCCCTTCCGTCACTGCTGCTGATGATGGTGCAGGAGTGGAGGAGGGATCGAAGGTCCAGGATGGACGCTCCTCAGACGCAGGATCTGGAGTACTTGAGGATGCGCTCCCGGCTGGAGTTCCCTGGATATCCATGACTTGGGTGGGAGCAGTCATCGTGCTCCTCAGCGTGTCGTAGTGTGAGGGCTCGAGCGGAGCCGGGTAGTTCCGGACATGCGCATCCTCGATTGCAGCAGTCCCCGATCCTGCACCACGATGGGCTGCAGGTGGCATGAGTGCATCTTCACTGGATACGGTTGATGTGGGTGCAACGTAATCAGTCATGGTTTCCTCCGTTTCCATTCCTTCCTGAGATGGAGCAGTGAGGGCTGTATCATCCATCACCTCTCCATCGCTGCTCATTGGCATCGTGCTGTCCGATATCATCGTGATCTTCACTGCCTCAGAGTAATCTGCTCACTGCTGGCTCCGGGTACTGGATTCGAACCAGTGACCTTGCGGTTAACAGCCGCCTGCTCTACCGCTGAGCTAACCCGGATCACTTCGAATATGACTATACCGTACTGTGCATGGGGTCGTCAGAGCACTGCTCGCTCATGGCCCTAGGAATCGAGGTAATCGCGCAGGCGCTTGCTCCTCGAGGGATGTCGAAGCTTCCGAAGCGCCTTCGCCTCGATCTGCCGGATGCGTTCCCGTGTCACGCCAAACCGCTTGCCAACTTCCTCAAGTGTCCGCTGATGGCCATCAACAAGACCAAACCGGAGCTGCAGTACACGGCGTTCCCGGGGAGTCAGTGTGTCAAGGATATCCTCCACCTCATTCCGCAGCATCGTGAGTGATGCAGCATCGGAAGGAGCTGTTGCATCCTTGTCCTCGACAAAGTCGCCAAGATGGGAATCCTCCTCCTCGCCGATTGGTGTCTCGAGCGACACAGGATCCTGCGATACCTTGCCAATCTCCCTCACCTTGTCAGGAGTGAGACCCATCTCCTCTGCAATCTCCTCATCCTGCGGTTCACGACCGAGCTCCTGGAGGAGACGCCTCGACACCCGGACTAGCTTGTTGATGGTCTCGACCATGTGTACTGGTATGCGGATTGTGCGGGCCTGGTCTGCAATGGCACGGGTAATTGCCTGCCGAATCCACCAGGTGGCATACGTCGAGAACTTGTAGCCCTTGTGGTAGTCGAACTTCTCGACAGCCCTGATGAGCCCCATGTTCCCTTCCTGGATGAGATCGAGGAAGGACATGCCACGTCCTATGTACTTCTTCGCAATGGAGACAACGAGTCTGAGGTTCGCTTCAGTGAGCTTGTTCTTTGCATCGTCATCGCCCTGCTCGATGAGCTTCGCGTAGTGCACTTCCTGCTCGGCCTTGAGCAGTGCAACCCTTCCGATTTCCTTGAGGTACATCCGTACTGGATCATCAAGTGCAACGGATTCCATCGCCTCGGCTTCTGCAAGGAAATCGTCATCGATGTCCTCAATGACTTCAAAGTCTCGTTCACCGTCCGTTACATCGATGCCGATATCCCGGAACGCCTGAAAAATCCTCTCAAGGTCATCCGGCTCAGCATCAAGCATGGGAAATGCTTCGAGAATCTCATCAGGTGTCAGGAAGAGATGTTCCTTACCCCGGACGATCAGTGCCTCGGCGGATGCGATAAGCGGATCTGCTGCAACATCATCTCGCTTCACATCAGCATGTTTCTGCTTCTCAGCCACTCCGCCTCCACTCGACGCCATACAACCCCTTTCCTACTGCTACGCGGTCACTGTACGTATATACCCAAGTTTCTGAAGGATTAACCCGTATCCGCATACACGTATGTATCATCATACCCTCTCCGACTTCCCTTCCGGGGAGTGCTGTCCCTGCATTCTCCACCCTGCAAGAACTTCCTGAAGCTCCCGGGAGAGTGCTTCGACACCAGAGGCATCTCCACGTGCAGAGGCTTCACTGAGTGCACTGCGGATGCGTGCTGTCTCATGCTGGAAGTGCGTTCTCCGAAGACTTGCAATGCAGTCAAGGACAATCTTCCGCTGCGTTGCAGGATCGCTTCCCTGAACACCAGGAAGCTCCTTCAGGGCAAACCTCGCCACACGTGGCCTATCGTCCTCAGGAAGTGCATCAAGGGGAAACGGTTCCCCTTTCGATACAGTCCGTGCTATCTCGTACATCCGCTTCACGACAGGGAGCCGGATCTCCTCAGGCTGCAATCCTTCTGCTGCAAGGAGATCTGCAATTGAGCGGGGATCCTGGGCAAGAAGTGCTCCAAGGTACGCATCTGTCGGGGAGCCTGTATCGGCTTCTGGCTCGTGAGGCTGCTGGGGAGGAGTGCCAGATGGACGTGTCTGGCCACGCTGTGCAGCATGGGACTGAAGGGGCATCCGCTGCTGGGGAGCCTCCTTCCGTGAGAGTCGTGCAAGATCTGCACGGACTGCATCAGGATGGAGATGGAGTCTCTCGGCAAGCTGCTGTGCGTAGAGCTCCTGGACACTTTCCTCAGGAATGGAATGGAGGAGCTGCAGGGCACGCTCAAGTGCCTCACGACGGGTCTCCACGTCAGGAGCAGCATCACTGCCTACTGCCCAGTCGAGGAGAACCTCCCACTCGGGCCGTGCATGCTCAACTGCAGCTCTCAGGGTCTCAGGACTCTTCCGCACGAGTTCATCAGGATCTTTCACTC
>DAIDIX010000053.1 GCA_027451645.1 Candidatus Dormiibacterota bacterium
GCCACTACCGCATTCCGAAAGCACACGTCGTTGGCTACTCGATGGGGGGGCCTGTTGCCCAGCTCCTCTGGAAGCGCCATCCGGAGCAGGTCCAGGGACTTGTGCTGGCATCGACTGCAGCAGAATTTTCCCAGGCACGGCCATTCCGGATGCTTGCCTCGGGAGCAGCCCGCGCATACGCGAGAATGCCGCTTACCAGGGAGATTACTGCCAGCTCCTTCCGGAAGCTTGGCTTCCTCCGTCATGTGCCAGTAGTGAACAAGGTGAGCGATGTTGTTCTCCATGATCCCCTTGCGCTCACCCAGGCAGCAGAGGCCCTTGCACATTTCAGCTCGAAGGCATGGATACCTGATGTCACAGTCCCCGTTTCCGTACTCCGGACAACGAAGGACACCCTTGCACTGCCACGTGACCAGAAGTGGCTTGTCGAGCACATTCCAGGAGCCAGGGACCATGTTGTCACCTCACCGCATGGCCATTTCGCCTTTCTTACCGATCCACGCAAGTTCTGGCCAGTGCTTGTCCGTGCCTGTGACAGTGTCGTGAGCCGCCAGGAGCAGGCACTTACAGCCTGATTGGAAAGGGAGCTGCAGGATCGGGAGGACGTCCTCCTCCGAGCAGGTCGAGAAGATCTGCCACGATGTTTCCTGTCACACCCCATATGACATGCTCTCCGACTGTATACGCATGGACAAGCCTCTCGAGTCCCTCAATGCGGAACTCCCGTGTCGCATGGGGACTGTCGAGGAGTGTGCTGATGGGAGTCCAGAAGACATCAGTCACTTCCGCAGGCTCAAGCTCGATGGTCCAGGGTGCATGGAGGAGTCCCACTGCTGGGGTGAGCCAGACATTGGAACCTCGTGTCTGACGCGAGGGAAGATATCCGAGGAGCTCGACATTGGTCTTCGGAAGGTGTACCTCCTCGTATGCCTCACGGAGAGCAGTGTCAGCTGGTGAGGCATCGCCCTCATCCTGGTGCCCTCCAGGAAACGCGATCTCCCCTGGATGATGTTCAAGCGAAGTGGACCGCACAGTGAACAGGAGCGGGAGCCCCGGATCTGTCACATCGACGAGCACGAGCACAGCTGCACGTGGAAGCGGTGTCAGTGGTGGAGAGGGGGGTGCATCGAGTGGCAGAAGATGGGGAGGGAGCAGATTCCGAAGAGCGGAAGAGTCAATCATGCCTGAGAAAGTACTGGGGTTTCCGGTGTTCCGATGTGTTCCGAGAGCCATGAAGCCACATCTTCGTACACATCATTCCTGTCCGTATCGACAGTCAGGGCATGCCCATCGCGCCAGTACATCTTCCTTCTCTTGGCACTGCTTCCTGTGAGCCTGTGCTCGAATGCTGCAGCATTCGAGGGAGAGACTGTACGGTCATGCCCACCATGGAGGAGGAGAACGGGCTGCCGGATGCAGGGAAGAAGATGCTCAGTGCGGGCGAGGAGCCGGCTCAGCTCAAGGATGGCTGCTGTTGGCCATCTGCCGTACGAGTCGAGGTCTGCAACAGCTTCCGGGGAGTGGAGGTCGACATCATGGCCCGGTGTGTGCCATCGCAGCACGTGTTTCATGACAGGAAGCACGGCAATGCGGAGGTCGTGGAACCGGAGGGGAGCGCCAAGCGTTGCAACTGCACCGATCCGGGGACGGAGTGCTGCGACATGGAGAGCAATATTGCCACCCATGGACTGTCCGACCACTGCAACAGAGGTGCATTCCGCAAGGAGTGTGTCTGCCTCGTGGAGTGCAGCATCCACCCACTCATGCCAGTGGACAGACTGGAGATCCTCGGGAGTGGTGGCATGTCCGGGAAGTGCAGGAATTGCACAGCGGTAGCCTATGCTGTGCAGATGCTCCCCAAGGCCACGCATCTCGATGGGTGTGCTCGTGAAGCCATGGAGCAGGAGTATGCCATGCGTACCGGATCCCGAGTACCATGGGGCAACCCTCTTCGGGTCAAACGGGGAAAGTGTGCGGGAAGGCATGGGGAGTTCCTTTCGGTGATGTGCACTCCCTATTGTACGTGCTGCACAATTGGATGGTGCTACTTCCACTCCGACTCCAGCAGGTGCTTGCTGCAACGCAATCGCATGGCACAGTTGCAGACATTGGTGCAGGCGATGGCCAGCTCGCTATTGGACGTGCACGGAGGGATGGAGATCTGGTCATTGCAACGGAAATCGGGGGATCATACACCCGTCTTGTCGCAGCTGTCTCCGCTGTACCGGAAGTTCACGAGTGGATTGAAACCCGAAATGGCCAGTCACTCGACCCCATCATGCGTGGTGAGGTGACAACCATTGTCATTGCTGGGATGGGTGGGCACAGGATTGCAGGCATGCTCCCGGATGCCCTTGCCAGGCAGCCAACCTCGATTGTGCTGCAGCCAATGCAGCATGCGGAGGCTGTAGAGCTAGCCATTGCGGAACAGCAGTGCGAGGTCGATGCGTACGATGTCTGTAGGGATCGGGGACGGTCCTACACCGTGTGGCGGCTGGTGAGGAGAGAAGCCTGATGAACAGTGAGATTGTCGTGTACACCGATGGCGCATGCTCGGGGAATCCCGGTCCAGGAGGATGGGCGTACCGCATCGAGTGGCCAGACGGGAGCATCGAGGAGGGTTCGGGTGGAGAACCATCCACAACAAACAACAGGCAGGAGCTCATTGCTGTCCGCGAGGCACTGCGTGCAATCCGTCATGCAGGTGGAGAGGGAGTGCCCATCATTATCCGTACGGACAGCCAGGGAGTCATCAACTGGCTGACGAGGAGATGGAAGCGGAATGCGAATCTCGATCTCTTTCCCACTATCGATCCGCTCGTCACACCACATGTGCAGTTCGAGTATGTCCGGGGCCATGCTGGCATCCCGGGCAATGAGCGTGTCGATGCACTTGCTGTTGCAGCAGTGCGTGCTCTTCAGGGCACTCGTTCATCCTCATAGGATGTAGACGAAGATGACCTGGAGAACAGCAACGATGACGAAGTAGACCACAGCTGCCACAAGCGACTGCACATCGAAGGGAACGACAGGCAGATTCCCAAATGGTGCAACAAACGGGTTCGACATGTAGTAGATCATCTGCACGAACGGGTGGCTCCTGTCAGCATGGAGTATACGCAGGAGGAACCTGATGAGCACGAGCAGGAAGATGATGATTGCGACAGAGCGGAAGAAGAATCCGATGAGTCCGATGACAGAGCCGAGCACATTGAAGTTTCCGTAGCCAAGGCCTGCAACGACAGAGGACAGGTACTCGAGGATGAGGATGAGTGCGAGTGGCGATACATCCATTCCTCCAAAGGTGGGAATGATCCGCTGGAACGGCTTCAGGAGGGGATCGACAATCCGGTAGAGGAGAATGACAAGCTTGTTCCTCGTCCAGGCCATAGAGGGAATCCATGACAGTACGACTCGGACTATGACGAGGAGGGCAAGAAGCTGGAGAAGATCACTGATGATCGCTGTGATGGCAATCAGTGGTGAACTGAGGGATAGCGGTAGAGGCATCGCTATCGAGTATACCCGGGAAGTCTCCCAGGGGAACTACTCCTGCTCCTCAGGATCCTCCGCTGCAACAGCAGCATGGTGATGCTCGTTCTCGACATCCTCGAGCTCATCCGTATCGATTGGAAGCGTTATTGTCTCCGTTTCCTCATCATCCTCATGGCCAAAGAGTGCATGCGCAATGCGTGAGGGCAGCGATGAGCGGAAGAAGGCAACCACTCCTGCTACGAGGAGTCCAGCAATGAGAAGCTTCCGGATGCGATGCCGCTTCGGAGCATCGGGTGCCTCTGCAGTCTCGTCAACACTGAGAAGAGGTGCGGGGACAACTGTGCCTACCCGTCCAGATGCATCTGCCAGGAGTGTTGATGCATGGGCAGCAGCCTTGCTGAGCGAGTCCATGGCAGCATGGCTTGCTGTCCGGACATGGGGTTCCGCCTGCAGGCGTGCCTCAGCTGCAGCATGTGCAGCACGTTCTGCTGCATGACGGGCGGACTCGAGAGCATGAAGGACTCCCTCACGGACTGCACTGTCCTCTGCCGTCAGGGAATGCAGTGCCTGGAGGTGCCTTGCCGCATCCTCGTGGCTATCGTGCTTCCAGTTCGGTCGTGTCATCATGAGTCCTCCTTACGGCACCCCAGCCGTACAGCTCGCTGTGCGGAAGCGAAGACAGGGGGACCGTCGTGTTCTCTCCTAGTCTACGCAATGTCACTGCAGGAGCTGCATCCGTCACATGTTCTTCACACGTGCGCAGGACTGTTACTCTGCTGCATGCGAGGAGTGCTGTTGGACATTCCTCTGCTCCTTTCCGCGTATGAGTGAAAGCGTGATGGGAAGGATGAAGAGTGCTGTGGCGAAGTAGAGTGCTGTGTGCCATCCATCCATGAAGGGAGCAACGAGGTGCTTCGGGAGAGACGTGGAGGAGGTGCCAAGGAAGATGGCGAGTGCAAACTGCTTTGGTATGGAGATTGAGGTGGCAAGCAGTGCCACTGCAAAGCTACCGACCATTCCCATGTTCGAAAAGGTGCGGAGAAGTCCGGAGGCAATGCCATATGTCTTCTGGGGTGCATTTGCCATGACTGCACTGTTGTTTGCGGGAAAGAAGAGTCCGCTTCCAATGCCTGAGATTGCCGAGATTCCTGCAACGAGCCAGAGCGATGATGTCGGGTCAAGCTGTGCGTAGCAGAAGACAGAGATTGCCTGGAGGACAAGTCCAAGTGTTGCAGGAGCACGGGAACCGACACGGTCACTCCACCTTCCTGCAAAGGGACCTGTGAAGGCTCCGACTATGTATCCCGGAATGAGAAGGGCAGAGGCAGCAAGAGGTGTGAGTCCACGTGCTGCCTGGAGGTACATGATGAGGAGGAAAAGGACTGAGAAGTTTGCGAGAGCCTGGAAAAACGATGCGAAGATCGAGGCGAAGAGGATGCGGATGCGAAGCAGTGCTACAGGGAGTACTGGCTCCTTTGCGATGCGCTCCCAGATGAACAGGAAAGCGATGAGAGCGATGCCAACTCCAAGCTTCAGTGATGTCTGAAGTGTCCAGTTGCCATCAGTGACATCATTTACTGCAAGAAGGATGAGGGTGAGTCCTGCAGCAAGAAGGAGCATTCCAGGAATGTCTATCGAGTGGTTGACCCGCTCGCCCCGGTCACGCAGCACCATGGCACTGATGATGATTGCTGCAATGCCGATGGGGAGATTGATGAGAAAGATGAATCTCCACGAGACAAACGTGATGAGTATTCCCCCAAGAAGGATGCCAAGGATTGCACCGACATTCCATCCAACGCTTGTGAGTCCATAGGCCCTTCCCCGCCGCGCAACAGGTATCGAGTCCGCAATGATGGCACCACTGTTTGCTGAGACGAGTGCTCCCCCGATTCCCTGGAGAACGCGGAATGCCACAAGAAGCTCTCCTCCTGGAGCAATGCCACAGAGGGTGGATCCGGCAGTGAAGATGACAAACCCTGCAATGTACATGTGCACACGGCCGAATATGTCGCCAATCTTTCCAACCTGGGTACCAAGCACAGTGAGGGTAAGGATGTACGCCATGATTACCCAGATGACTGTGGAGATGCCGGAATGGAGATCGTGGGAGATGGTGGGAATGGCGAGAACGACAATGGTGGTGTCAACAGCAGCAAGGACAATCCCGAGGAAGATGACTGCGAGAATGAGTGCCTCGGCTCGGCGAGCATGACTATCTGCATCATGGGATGCAGCAGCTGTGGACATGTGTTCCCCCTCTGCCCTGCAGACAACTGGACACAAAGTGGTGCGGTGCATCACATAGTGTAGCGAGCAGTGGAGGGGTGCGTACTGTCCGTGCCCTGTCCCCGGAAACGATCCAGGATGGAGGCATGAACACGAATGCCGCAGTTCCCACAATACACACTGTGAAGTGTGTGGTCAGGCCCGTTGAGGGACCAACGTATGTCAGGTATGCAGATGGACAGGTTGAGGAGCAGTCATATCTCTCCAACCGGAAAGGCTCCGCAGTGCGAGTACTTGTGGATGGACAGGCTGTCCTTGAAAAGACTGTGTGGCAGCAGACCCGTTTCCAGCACCACTTCCCCCTGTTTCCCTGGCGGCTCAGGAGAGTGTCAGCCCACATGAGAAATGTTACTGCCGAGCTTCAGAAGGTGCTTGGCGAGGTGTCATCTGTCGAGCGTTCCACTTCTGTCTCCATTGAGAGCAGGAGAGGAGCAGTAGATGTGGCAGTCCATACTGGTTCATCTCGGGATGCAGCGTGGTCCCGCAGAGTGAAGGGTGGGCATCGCTTCCCTCATCGCCTCATGAAGGCAGTCACTACTGCTGCAGATGTTGCCCACTCGATGCAGACGCTCGAGTAGACTTGGAGCAGTGCAGTTCCGACATAGCGGGAGGCAATCCATATGCCACGGTACGAATATCGATGCAATGAATGCAGTTCAGTTTTTGAAGCCATGCGCCCTGTTGCTGCCCGGCATGAGCCTACTCCCTGCCCAGGCTGTGCAACACCAACGTCCGTACTCGTCATGAGTCTTGCGAATGTCAAGCTGTCGACGCCAGCACTCGCGGATGATGCTGTGCCACAGGGTGGATCCTGTGGCTGCGGAGGTGGCTGTTCCTGCTGCTAGGAGTGTGCTGCTGGGAAGATCGTGAGCTGCACAGGAGATGCATCCCCGCTTGGCTCATGGATGAAGGATCTCCTGTGAAGTGGATGGAGACCGTGGATGCGGATTGCTTCCCGGTGTGCCTGTGAGCCGTATCCCTTGTTGTCAGCCCAGCAGTACATTGGTGCCTCATGGTGATGGTGCTCCATGAGGCCATCACGATGGGTTTTCGCAATGATGGATGCTCCACTTGCAGCAGTTACAAGCTGGTCTCCCTTGGGCAGGGATATCCATGTCTTCGCACTCTGCAGCTTGAGGTTGCCATCGCAGATGTAGACATCTGCCTCGAGCGCTTCGAGAAGGTACTCGAATGCAGTCCTGTTTGCCCAGCCCACTCCGTGGCGGTCGATGTCCTCTGCAGAAATCTCGGAAAGCTCCCAGGAGAGGGCATCATTCCGAACGACTTCAGCAAGTTCCGTCCGTCGGGAAGGTGACAGTTCCTTGCTGTCCCTGAGGTCAGTGTTCACATACGAAGCTGGAAAGACGACACCGCATGCAACGAGCGGCCCTGCAAACGCTCCTCGTCCCACTTCGTCGATCCCGCAGATCCTGAGATCCGGATGGAATGGGATGCCAAGACTCTGGGTAAGATAGGTGCTGAGTACAAACTGCGACATTGCTCCAGCAGCGTACTGCTTTCAGCGGCAGCCTGTCATGTGCAGCAGCAAGGCAGGAAGTAGAAGGTTTTGCATGGCACAACAGCCGAAACAGCGGATCATCACCCGTTTCACCACCATCGTATTTGCAGTGCTCAGCACAGTCTCCATCTATGGCTTGAACATCATGCTCGTACAGTATGGCCCCCGTGGAGCAGGCTGGGCAGGAATAGTGCTGGCAATACTGCTGAGCGTGTGGACAGTTGCAACATGTCTTGCCTGGTGGTTTGGATGTGTCCTTGCAATCCGGAAGCGGTCATTTCTCTGGGGACTTGTCGTCATTCTCCTGCCACTTCCTCCACTCGGTTCCTTGCTCGTAGCACTATTCGGATATGATGCACACCATGGATGGAACTCATGACTGACATCGTCTGGACTGATGTGGCTCCACGGGATGGCGTGCAGACCTTTCCGCATCCAGTCTCCACTGAGCAGAAGATCCGCATGATCCGGGGGCTCCTTGCTGCTGGTGCTCCTCGGGTAGAGGCAACATCGTTCGTTTCACCAAAGTGGGTACCGCAGATGGCTGATGCAGCAGATGTCATAGGGGCCCTGACAGCTGAGGAGAGGTCGCATCTCCGTGTGCTTGTTCCCAATATGCAGGGAGCGGAAGCTGCAATAGCTGCGAAAGTGCCAAATGTGCTCGTGACAATTGGTGCAACGGAAACCTTCAACCACAGGAATGTCAACAGGCCGATTGCAGCTTCCCTCGATGGCTGCCGGGAGATTGCGAACCTTGTCCACACAGCAGGGGGAACGTGCGATGTCGCAGTATCCGTTGCATTTGGCTGCCCGTTTGAGGGCGCTGTTCAGCAGAGTGCTGTTCTCAGTCTTGTACAGAAGCTCCATGAGGTCGGTGTCGATGAGATTGGCATTGCGGATACGATCGGTGTTGCGACACCGTCTGCAGTGAGCTCGCTCATGGAAGCTGTCCTTGCAGAACTCGGCGATGATCTCGCAAGCCTCCATGTCCATGACACGAGAGGTCTTGGCGTAGCGAATGTCCTTGCAGGGTATGAAGTTGGTGTGCGGAAGTTTGATGGCTCCCTTGGGGGCATTGGTGGCTGCCCGTTCGCACCACGGTCCACCGGCAATGTGTGCAGCGAGGATGCACTTCTCGGACTCGCATCCGTTGGTGCGACGTTCACGAGCAATCTCGATGCATACTGTGCATTGAGTGCAGAAATGTCATCCCTGCTGGGCATCGAGTTCCCGGGGAAGGTATACAGGGCAGGACTCTGGAAGAACAGACCCATGGTTGAGGAGGGTACAGGTGGCGAGTAGCAGTTCGAAGAACGCACAGACTGAGGCACGCTCCCTTCGTGCTGCAGCTTCCCACACACGTCAGGAACGTGCCCGACTGCTTCAGGGAGGACCAGTCCGCTCCCAGGCGAAACTCAAGGAGCAGGGGAAGCTTCCTGTCAGGGAGCGTATCCGGCTCCTGTGTGATCCGGAAACGGAGTTCATTGAAGATGGGCTGTTCGCAAATGCGGGTGAGCCGGAACTTCCTGCAGATGGACTTGTGACAGGGATTGGTGTCGTGAACGGGCGCCAGGTGGCAATCATTGCGAGCGATCCGACAGTGAAGGCGGGGTCCTGGGGACCCCTTGCAGTCGAGAAGTACATCCGCATGCAGGAAAATGCTGAGCGGCTCGAGATACCGGTTGTCTACCTTGTCGACAGTGCAGGAGCCCGCATCACGGACCAGATCAAGATGTTTCCCGGGAGACGCCATGCTGGGCGGATCTTCCATATGCAGGTGCATCTCAGCGGACAGGTGCCACAGGTATGTGTCCTCTTCGGTCCGAGTGCAGCAGGTGGAGCATATGTGCCAGCCTTCTGTGATGTCGTCATCATGATTGCTGGCAAGGCCTCGATGT
>DAIDIX010000054.1:0-5620 GCA_027451645.1 Candidatus Dormiibacterota bacterium
ACGACTACAAAGAGTGCCAGTCCACAGGCAACCAGCACCATGCAGCCCATAAGAACGACAAAAACTGGCTGGAGGAAGTCCACTGCAGCAGGAAGGAAAAGAAGTGGTGTCATCATGGCGGCGGTATCTCGTCACTCCATAGAAATGGCCGTATGCGGGGAGCAAGCCTGGTCAGGTTTCCGATGAGCTCAGTCCGGCGCTCCCAGCCACCATTGTCTGACTGCTGATACACCCATTTGTTGTTGCCACCGCGCTCAATGGCCATGATGCCTGTGAGCCGCCTCTTTCCATCCTGGTTCGCAAGGTGGATGACTACATGAAGCGCCTGCTCTACAACACGCTTGGCCATCTTCTCGTTTCCAGTGAACCTGGGATTTTCCATGACGTACTGCATGGCCTGATCTACAGCGAGTTCCGCATCCTCAGCATGGATAGTCGTCATCGAGCCATCATGACCTGTCATGAGTGCCTTGCAGATGGCAGCCATTTCCTCACCACGGGACTCTCCCAGGATGATGCGGTCTGGCTGAAACCGCAGTGCATGCCGTACCAGATCAAACATTGTGATATGCTGCCCTTCCGCATCAGCACGGATCGAAGGAATTGTCGAAACAGCAGAAGTAAGTCTATGCCACGCTGTACCGTCTCCCCGGTCCTGATCCAGATGCAGCTCAGCACCGTCTTCAACTACAACGAGATGGTCGGAATCCGAAACCATGCCACAGAGTACACGCATGAAGGTGGTCTTTCCTGTGGAAGTCCCCCCTGCAATCATGATGTTCGCCCTGCCTTTGACAAGAGCCTCAATGAACTGGGCTGCACCCCGGGGAATGACCATGTTTGCGACATAATCATCAAGCGCCCTCACCTTCGACCTGGATGGGATGCGGATTGATGCCTTTATGCCCGCCTGGCCTGAAACTGCTGGCTTCTTTGCCACCACAACTCGCACGACACTGCCAATGTTTGACTCTGCAATCGGCGAGGCATCAGTGAGGCTCTGGTCGCCAGTCACTCCACGGAGCCTGATGACCTTCCTGAAGAATTCCACACAGTCGTCATCACTTTGGAAAGGACTGTTTCCTGTCAGCAGGAGCTTTCGTCCTACTGTGCTCACAAGCCAGCTGTCATACCCAAGGCACGTGATGTTCTCAAGGTCTGCACCATAGATAAGAAGGGAAAGTGGCCAAAGATGCGAGGCGAGAATCTTCGCATTGACAACCATCATCTCCCGGTACTGCACATTTGTTGCAAGCTCCGAGATGACAGAAAGTGGCAGTCCACTGGTCTGTGGAGACTCGATCGCCTTTGTGATCGTTGCACGGACATCTTCTTCCAGCCTTTCCTCGTGGATGACAGCTGCTGGCTCACCACCACGAGCCTGTATCACCTTCGATGCGATCACCTGTGCAACTTCGCGAACTTCAGGAGGTATGCTTGGCCACGCGCTGATTGCGACACCATCGCTTCCCGGTGGTGGTCCTGGAGAAGGTCCCTGGTATGGTTGTGCAACTGCGCTCATATGTTCAGCTCTTTATCAATTCCACCGAAATGCATCGGTATGCCCTGATCCCCCATCTTGGTTGCCCTGCGCTCGTCCCAGCTCCAGATGTCCCGTACGGGAAGATCCGGCATTTCCCGCTCAATGCTTGCCACGATCTCACGCTTGAAGGCCCTGCTCCGCTGATGGCAGATGACAATCTCCCCAAATGGTGGCCTGGCAGCGCGAAGGACATTGATGCTGTATGCGACTAGTGGAGGATCATCCCGGATAACTATGAATGCTCGGTGGAACACAGCACATATCGCCTCTGCTGCTGCACGGGGTGACCTGAGCCCTGGATGGGAAAGAGGATGACCAAGGTCGGCAATGACAACATCATCTGGCAGCCCGGAATATGCAACGTGCATCTTCCTGAGACACTCTGCGATGTCGTAGCCGTAACTTCCCCGAAGACCCGGGACAATTCTGAGATTCGGCCGATTAGGCACGACTACAGACTGAGCTGCGAGCTCGTCAGGGCGGGCTGGTCGATCTCCAAAGCAGTTCCCAAGACTCTGATCCCCAATCTTGAGATACAGAAGATCTGCGACGGTGCCGCCTTCCATGTCGCTGTCTATGAGCATGACATGGCGGCTTTCCGCGAGTGTCCAGGCAAGGGACGTTGCCCAATATGTCGAGGTCTGTCCAGCCCGTGTCGTGTACACAGCAATGAGGGTGCTCATGTTCTAACTTGAACCTCCAGCAGTCTGCGTTTCGCCATTCAGCTGGGTTATTGCAGCAGACGAGCCGCCTGCATTGGCCTGTGGAGGAACACCACCACCGTTTGTCACTGTTGCATACAGCTGTACAGAGCTGTCCGTACTGATCTCGAGCCACAGGGACTCATCCTTTGGTGCTACAGCAATCGTGACTGTACCTCCACCACCTCCCCCGGCAAGGACTGTGATGTTGTGACCGATGAGTACGGGAATCGGTGTGCCTGACGTTGAGGTCGTAGCCGTGGAGCCAGTGCTCACTGCATAGATATTGACGAGAGTTCCTGGCGCGAGGTTCGGGGACTGCTTGATCTGGATGGCAACCTGCACAAGCTGCTGTGCAGGAGGTGCAACATCATCAGCCTGAACAATGTCACCCTTCTGCATTGGAACCTTGAACACGTATCCAGGCGCATGCGCTGGATCGAATTGGAAGTAGTTGAACTGGCCCGGAGAGCCATGGATATTCACGGCAACCACATCGTTTGACTGATAGGGCTGTCCAGCTGTAACAGTCTGTGTCAGCTGATATACCGTAATGGTTGATGTCGCATTCAGGGCTTCGAATCCCACGATGAAGCCTATAACTACGACCATTACCGCAGTCAGAATGAGGCTTGCTATCAAACGGTTCCTACTCATTGAATGTCCATTCCTCCAAGGCTCTGCACAACGACACTGCATCCCTCATGACCACATTGCACATACGTGCAGCACACCACAGTACAGTGGCTCGATGGGGCTTGAGGGACATCACGGCAACTCTCAGGATAGGACACACGTCCGATCTTGGGCACTCCTCGTTGCACACTTGCAACACCCGTGTGACGCCAACACCTGCAGCACTATGTGCTTTCAGTGGAAAGGGGCAGGTACTGAAAGGGCAGCAGTTCCAGGTGCATGCACACGTCCCATCACCTGCTCAGCATCCTGATTGTATGGGGGATGCCAGAACAGGGATACGACTTCTACACGCTTCACAGATGCAGGCCGCCTGAGTGCTGCATCGAACATGCGCCGGATGGTCCTCTTCTTCGAAAACGGACGTCGGAGGAGCACTCCCACACCACCGTAACTTGATGCAAGCCTCATGGCAACCATGTCAGCCCCAGGACCGAGTGCAAATGCAGCTAGCGATACGACGCATTGCAGTCCTGGCAATGATCGCAGCGTCATGCCCACTCCTGCCACAGATGTTTCTGGCAGATTTGCAAGGATGGTATATGCACCACGAAGAGGATCTGTTCTCTGCCAACCAAAAGTTGAACTGTCCAGTGCGAGGTGCCGGTCGGTAGGAACCATGTTTATGACGGACATCTCGTCTGCCACATCCACAAGATGGGGAATTGTCCAGCCTGGCTCAACATTGCCTCCGCACTGATCCGCAATGGTTGCAGTCGCTGCGTCTTCCATCATTGCATTCGTGGAATGCACCCCAAGGAGAACCCGTTCCCCACGGAAACCGAAGATGAAAAGACCCAGAGGACGACCGTATGTCATCTGCCAGAGATCTGCAACAAGGCGCTCTGCATCTGCTGGTGTCGGGATAGGTGCCGCTTCAACAAGTTGCATTACAATTCCACCCTACTGGAGAAAGGCGGACAGATAACGGACATTGGCACTGCCACCCTGGCTCCCATCTGCGTTGTTGTCTCTATCATCGTACCGGACAGAGCGCATTCCTGGCAGCAGTCATTCATGACAGGAATGAACGATTTCGCTACAGCACGTTGAGCATGCCCTATGGAATGAGTACAATGAGTGTGCAATGAAAGGTCAGCAAGCAACCGCATCACCACAGGCACGCGATTTCGTCACAACGACGGTTTCGATGTCCAAGGTACGTACTATCCGTGTAAGTCATGGAATGGCTCTACCTGCTGAATCCGCCAACTCGCCACGGGCTGAGCAGGCTACACACATTTCATTTGACAGCCTGAGATCGTAGCTTTTCTCGAGACTTCGAGAGATTCCTGTATCCATACCTGGTACAAGCACATCCGTGTCGGGAAATGGAAGTACGCTTTCCATTCCATTCACTCACCTGCAACCCGACGTTTTCAACGGTTGCAGGAAGCGATATCCTGAAGCGACATCCGGCTGCCATGGACTGGAGTTGACCCTTGCTCACTCTCCACTGCACGAACCCCAACCACTTCAGCTTCTGGTGCTGCAGTCACCCCTGACCTGCTGGCAAGAACATTCTGGACTTCATCTTCCGTCAGATGCCTGATACGAATATCATTCTTGATCCGATGTATCGGAATGGAGAGTCTGTAATGCTCGCGATGCGCAGCGGTATTCATATCTACATGCTAGGCAGGACGAACGGACATCCTACGGACATTTGCTGAACGCGTGTTGTAGTTCAGGGAAAGTGACGGGCTAACGGTTAAGCGAAAATGTCGGTTCATCTTCCAGCAGCTCCTGCCAGCCTATCTGCTGCGCATTTGCGATGGATCCGCCACAGGTGCCTGGGTCTGCCAGTCCTCCATGGCTCATATCATGGTCTGCATGCGCCAATCTCCCTGGGTCACGATTGCAGTATGTGATGTCCACAAAGCCGGACAATGCCCTTGCTGAAGTGCATCCTCCACACTGGAAGGGGATATCGGACTGTGCAGTACCTTTCCTATGCGATCTTGAAGTCTGGATCGCCAGGTCGGATGAGCCTCTTTGGCTGTCCGCCACCACCACCACCACTGCCACTCCCTCCCGGATTGGGCGGAGAGCCAAGATACTTGCTGCTTATGTCTGCGGCTGCAGAATGGATGGACTTGATGCGGTCAGGTGTGCCATAGCTGCCAACACCCCCACCACCGCTTTGCGTGAATGCATCCATGGCCATGCTATTGAACGCTTCAGGATCGCTTAGCAGTCGATCAGCAACTTCCGGCCTGAGCTGCGTAGCAACACCTACAGCGAAATCCTGGAAATCGCCAAGGCTGCTTCCCAGTGCTGCCTGCTGCTGCGAACTCATTGACTTCAGAGCCTTGTTCGCCTGGCTGACCCTTCCCTGCATCATGGCAGGCTCAGTGCTTCCAAACGGTCCACTACCAAAACGGGAGACACCTGCACCAGCAATGCGGTCCATGGCTCCCATGGCCTTGTTGAGTGCACTTGGCTTGCCACCTTCTGCTGCAACCTGGCCAGCAGACTTGAGGCCAGCCATACGTCCGACAATGGATATATCGTTTGCTGCAGATGGAAGTGCCATTACTGCACCAGCTGCAGCAGTGATAGCACCCATTGCTGAGCCGTGGGAGTACCCAGACCACACCAGCTTGTTGATCATCTTGCCAATGAACCAGAATGCACCGAGGATCATGAGAGCTGAGATGAGTGATCCAAGGAATGGGAT
>DAIDIX010000054.1:5630-9102 GCA_027451645.1 Candidatus Dormiibacterota bacterium
CCTATTGCATGGATGTCAAAGCCTACAGTGAGTCCCAGTGTTCCCCAGATGATGACAGGCATGATCGTGACTCCGAGAAAGAGTTCAAGCCACCACTGCACGAACTTGTTCTTCTGGTCGTACACAGCAATTGCCACGCAGACTGGTGCTGTGGCAATGCAGAAGATCATCATGACAATCCTTCCGATCCACAGGAAGATCACGTAGATCAGGCCAATAAGGCAGGCAATTGCAACCGGAATTCCAAGAAAGAGAATGAATGGATCGGCAGAGGCAACGAGCGCATTCGTTGCAGCATTGACGATAGCCCCGACTATTCCGCCAGGCGTTCCCTTTGCCCCGCCTACTGCAAGATCGAATGCAAGCTGGGGAGCAACTCCTGCAACTCCATTGATGAGCCAGACCATGGCCTGGTACAGAAGACCGCCAGCAGTAATTGCTGCTGCTGCCATGCCAAATCTGACAAGGACATCCATGAGCATTGTCATGCCATCCTGCCGTGGATCAAACATTGCCCTGAGGAGCCGTGCACCACCTGCACAGGCAGCGACGACAATGCCCACTGGGGCAAGAACGTTGTACATCTGCAGGGCTCCAACGGGAACAGTACCGATGAAGATGGTCGATCCCGTCTTCGTGATGGACTTGAGCTCACCGGACAGCCAGCTGCTGATCCACTTGAGAATGGTATTGATTGGGTCAGTGAAGAAGTTGATCACGTCCTTGACTACGGAAGTGATGTCCGAGAATGACGGAAGGCCAAACAGGGCAGTAATTCCGTGAAGGATCGGGTGAATGAGTATCAGTGGGAGAACGTTCATGATGACTCAACTATATGAATAGCGGAACGGACATCCGCCGGACAGTAAACGGGTCGTTACGGCTTCGTGATCATGTTGGTGCCAAGTGGTCCGGCTATTCAAAACTGTAGATCTGACCTGGCTTCTGCACTGGAGCCACTTGTGCAGGCTTGATAGTGAAGTTGCCCACAAGAGGAGCCTCAACAGGTATGAGGGACTGGGAGGCAGGGCAACCTGACCCTTCTCCAGCTCCTGTGCCATTATTCCAGGTGGCAGACGTGACTGTGCTTCCCGTGGACGTGACTGTGAGTGAGGTGCCGTTCGGCCCTTGGGCAACATATGTCCCTGCACCTGTACTGTGGAAGCTTGAAGCTGAGAGACTCTTCACAATGCAGGAAGCAAGCGCAACTGGGCGTGCCATTGATTTCAGCACATCGGGTTGAGAAGGAGAAGTGATGACCCATTCACCATTTGGGACTGCACCGAGCCCCTGAACGATTGACTGTGCATAACCGTTTCCAGAAACGTATACAGTTCCATCCACCTCAGCAAATGAGCCGCTCATTGATCCGCCCCGCGAGGCAAGGGTGATTGAGCCGTCCGTATTCCCTGCTGCATCCACCTGCATCGAGAGCGTCTCAGGGGAGATCGCTCCAGTGCCATTGAAGCTGACCTGATACCCCTTCAGGGATCCCAGCTGCTGCTGGACTTCTGCAAGCGTCAGAGGAGCCTGTACATGCGATTTCGCACCTTGCTGACCATGTCCTGAGGAATGGGGTCCCACTGATCCGCATGCTGTCATTCCCGCAGCTGCAATGAGTATCGCTGATAGACCCACGGTAATCCTGACTGGCATGTTCACTAGATGCCACCTCGTATCATTCTGGATGTCACTATGTTCTCTGCGAATTCCAAGCTTCATGGAACCACCCTATATGCACATTCTGACAGTTGGTACATCTCAAGCTACCCCGAGACTTCCTCAATCTTCTCCACTTTGAAGGGGCATAGCACGGACAATGTCATGGATAATCTGGTCCTGGTCCGGGAGAACCGCTCGATCCTATGGGTGCACCAAGGCTGATGAGGAACCGGTCAAATGCAAGGCCTCCCGGTGTCTCTCCACTTCCACGAGTAAGCGGATTCTGTGCATTTCCTGGAGGAGCTGCCCAGCCCCACTCTGTCCATGCGTAGTTTGGCTGCGCGTAGCCAATCGTCTGCCCCGCAGTAAGCTGCGTACCCACTGGAACAAGATTGGTTATGTGCTCGCCTACATAGATGTAGTGACCTGACTGGGGACCCGAGGTGAGTTCATAGATGATGAATCCGCCGCATCCGCCAGGATTGCCGCAGGCACCAGAACCATCAAATGGCCAGCCTGTGTTCGAGGCCTGGGAGAAAGTGACTACTCCTGCGCCAATTGCACGAATTGGCGTATTCGGAGAATTGGGTCCCCAGTCGACTCCCTGGTCGATTCGGAGCGCATTCCAGGACTCGCCTGTGAATGGATTGATGTATCCACCACCTGCCTGCGCCATGGAAAACACCTGCTCGATGTCGCTGACATGGGAATCCACAATGGTGGGATCAAGTCCGGATACCCCATTGTTCTGGTAGAAGGAAGTAATGGTGCTCGAAGATGGCGGCTTCTGCGGCCCAATCATGCTCCAGACAACCTGGAACTCCTGCTGGGCCAGCGCTGCATTGTTTGCATCGGCAATGCCATGCGAAGCCCATGCAGACTTCGACATGAGAATGATGCCTGTTTCACCACTGGGAAGGCCAGCACCCTGGACTGCATTCACAGCCTGCTGGGCAACTGCCATGTAGTTGAGATACTCTGGACTGCTCGGGTATCCTGTCTCCCAATGCACCCAGTTGTCGTAGAGACCGGTGTAGATGACCTGCTGGCTTGCACTCGAGCTGCCTCCGCTTGCAAGGGCAAACGCATACTGTGCATTTGTCTGGAGATCAAGAGCTGCCTGGGTGATATTCGAGGTGAGGCCCCACCTTCCCAGATAGTCTGCAGATGCCCACGGCTCAAGGCCCAGCTGAAAAGCGCCACAGAAACCTGATGTGTTGCATCCTGCAGTCTGGCTTCCACCGCACACCTGCTGTGAGACATTCGGCGTACAGGGCCCAATATTTGTTCCGCAGTTGCTCTCCACACCGGAAATTGCAGTCGCCATGACCAGATTGTTGCCCGTGAAGCCAGCTGCCTTGAGAGCCTGTGCAATAACCTCGAATCCTGCAACGTTTGTGCCTGACCCCGTTACGCATGGCGTTGGCGTGCCTCCTCCAAGTCCCCCTGCATTCCACTGGGTACCCCACTGCGAATCCACCCATGCCATGGAAAGAAGCATGAGCATTCCCTGGTCAGGCTTCTTGCAGTCGAATGTCTGTCCGGGAGCAACTACCTGCTGGGCTGCTGTGACAATTGCCGATTCCTGAGGATTGGACATTGCCTGGCACAGGTCTGGCATGGGCTGGATTGTGGTGGCAGCACTGGCTACATCTGTCTTGAAGATGCTACCCGAGATTGCCCCAACAATCATGAGTATGACAAGCACTGGCATCATTCCAAGGCCGATCACACATCCACCACAGCCAATGACGATCTTCTTGCTGCTTCCACTCTTCTTCTTTCCGCCCCCGCCAAGAAGATCCTTTGC
>DAIDIX010000055.1 GCA_027451645.1 Candidatus Dormiibacterota bacterium
GAATATGCAGCCCCCGACAATCCCCATGAGGAGAAGCATGCGGGAGGTCGTGGGAGAAAGTCGTGCTGTAGCAGGCATGGGCATATGGGTTGCATCGGCTGGGGAATGATTCCCGTATGCTGTGGAGTATGACAGATGGTGATGCACCTGAATTCCGCCATCATTCCATGATGGAGACACCGTTCCAGGTCATTGACCACATCGCTGTCGCTGTTCCCGATCTCAATGGAGCAGGCTCCATGTGGACAGAGCGGTGTGGAGTGGACCTTGAGGGAAGGGAACATGTCGCTTCCCAGTCAGTCGAGGTTGGCTTTGTGGAGTGTGCAAATGCCCGCATAGAGCTTGTTGCTCCTGCATCCAGCTCGACACCGATCAGCAGGTTTCTCACATCCCGTGGTCCTGGCCTTCACCACATTGCCTTTTGTGTAGCGGATATTGACGAGGCTCTCTCCTGGTGTCGTGCGCATGAGCTCCGTCTCCTTGACGAAAAGGGCCGACCTGGTGCAGAAGGACGCCGAGTAGCATTCCTTCACCCCTCAGCGTTCGGGGGAGTGCTTGTGGAACTGTGTGAGGGAAAGGCATGAGTACGGACTTCTTCAGCTCAGCCAATGGGGCACCACCTCCTGCAGCACCTCCAGGAACGTACCCGTATACGCGCGGAATACGGAAGGACGGCTATGCATCGAAAGTCTGGACAATGCGCCAGTATGCAGGCTTTGGAACTGCAGCTGAGACAAATGCCCGGTTCCATCGACTCCTTGACTCGGGCCAGACAGGACTGTCAATGGCCTTCGATCTTCCTACGCAGATGGGATATGACAGCGATGACCCGTTTGCCCGTGGCGAGGTTGGCAGGGTTGGTGTAGCCATCGATTCCGTTGAGGACATGGCAGTGGCATTCGATGGCCTGCCGCTCGATCAGGTGACGACATCCATGACCATCAATGCGCCTGCATCACTGCTGCTGCTCATGTATGTTGCAGTGGCAAAGGAGCGAGGCATTGCTCCGGGCCGTCTTGGAGGAACAATCCAGAATGACATCCTCAAGGAATTTGTTGCCCGGGGAACTTACATGTTTCCTCCAGCTCCTTCGATGCGGCTCGTCTGTGACACATTCGCGTACTGTGAGGAACATTTGCCACGGTGGAACCCGATCAGCGTGAGCGGCTATCACATGAGGGAAGCTGGTGCGACTGCTGCCCAGGAAATCGGCTTCACTCTTGCAAATGCCATTGCATACGCTGAGGCACTGCAGGAACGCAATCTCGATCTTGAGCGCATCGTTCCACGGATGACATTCTTCTTCAATGTCAGCAACAACTTCCTTGAGGAGGTTGCGAAGTTCCGGGCTGCACGGACACTCTGGGCACGGATAGTTCATGAGCGGCTGCACATTGCGTCCGAGCGGGCAGCAATGCTCCGCTGCCATGCACAGACGAGCGGGGCAACGCTCACTGCGCAGCAGCCCCACAACAACATCGTGCGGGTAGCTCTCCAGTCGCTTGCAGCAGTCCTTGGAGGAGTGCAGTCACTCCACAGCAACTCGTATGATGAGGCGCTTGCCCTTCCGACAGAACATGCTGCAGAGGTGGCACTGCGGACCCAGCAGATCATTGAAGCGGAATCGAAAGTCACAAGAGAGGCCGATCCACTTGGTGGTTCATACACTCTTGAGAAGCTGACACAGACGCTGCTCGATGAAGCACAGGCAATCCTTGAGCGAGTCGAGAGGGCAGGAGGTGCCATTGCAGCTATTGCTGATGGCCTCTACCAGCGCGAGATTGCAGATGCGGCCTACGACTGGCAGCAGAAGGTTGACAGTCGTGAGGAACGGGTTGTTGGTGTCAACACATTCATTGATGAGGAAGGTGAGGATGTACCCATTCTCACTATTTCTCCTGAACTGGAGCAGACCCAGATTGCGCGACTCCAGGACGTGAGGGAGCGGAGGAATGGCACGAGGGTCGAAGCTGCGCTCACCCGCATTGCAGAGACAGCCTCATCGACAGAGAATCTTCTTCCTGCACTGGAAGAGGGTATTGCAGCACGTGCATCACTCGGGGAGATGTGCACTGCACTTCGCTCTGTGTTCGGGACGTACGAGCCTCCATCTGTTGTGTAAGGTCAGCAGGCAATCTGCAATCATTGAGTGACAGAACAACTCGTCCACTGGGGAGGACAATGGACACACCACACCATGAACTCACCACAGAGCAGAAGATCAACCGCTTCCGGAAGCGGACACACGATGCTATCCATCGTGGTGGTGCTGCAGAGCGTGCCCAGCATGCGAAAGGCAAGCTGACTGCGAGAGAGCGCATCGGTCTCCTTGTGGACCAGGGCTCGTGGAATGAGCTCGACCTGTTTGCAAGCCATCGTGCACGCGGGTTCGGAATGGAGGAGCGCAAGATCCCTACAGATGGTGTCATTACAGGCTGGGGGACAGTGGACGGTCGCAAGGTCTTCGTGTTCAGCCATGATGCGAGCATCTTTGGTGGCTCACTGGGAGAAGTATTTGCTGAGAAGGTCGTCAAGCTCATGGACATGGCTGTTCGTGTGGGGGCTCCCTGTATCGGCATCAACGATTCCGGTGGTGCACGGATCCAGGAGGGAGTGGCATCTCTTGGCGGGTATGCGGATATCTTTTACCGCAATGTCATGGCAAGCGGTGTGATTCCCCAGATCTCACTCATTGCAGGTCCGTGCACAGGCGGTGCAGTGTATTCCCCAGCACTTACGGATTTCATCACCATGGTGCAGCACACGGGCTACATGTTCATTACAGGTCCCGATGTCGTGAAGGTGACAACAGGGGAGAGTGTCACGTTCGATGAACTTGGCGGTGCTGACATACACAACCAGCAGAGTGGAGTTGCACACTTTGTTGCGCATACGGAACAGGAGGCAGTTGAGGAAGTCCGGAGACTGCTCTCGTATCTTCCCCAG
This sequence comes from Candidatus Dormiibacterota bacterium, assembly GCA_027451645.1. Lineage (GTDB taxonomy): Bacteria > Chloroflexota > Dormibacteria > Aeolococcales > Aeolococcaceae > JAJZLL01. The sequence continues at coordinate 2,947 of DAIDIX010000055.1, forward strand.
AACCACACAGAGTGTCCCCCTGCACAGCAGTCCTCCGATGATCCGGAGCGGGAAGATGAAGGTCTCCAGACCATTATTCCTGACAATGCGAACCAGCCATATGACATGCGGGAAGTGATCGGGATGCTTCTCGATCACGAATCATTTTTCGAGGTAATGCGATACGGTGCACAGAACATCGTCATCGGTTTTGGACGTCTTGATGGCAGAGTTGTGGGGGTTGTTGCGAACCAGCCCCGCGTCCTGGCTGGTGCACTCGATATTGATGCCTCGACAAAGGCTGCACGATTCATCAGGTTCTGTGATGCCTTCAACATTCCGCTCCTTACCCTTGTCGATGTTCCAGGATTTCTTCCTGGTGTGTCACAGGAGTACGGTGGAATAATCCGTCATGGGGCAAAGCTCCTCTATGCGTACTGCGAGGCGACAGTGCCGAAGGTGACTGTCATCACGAGGAAGGCATATGGCGGAGCATACGATGTCATGTGCAGCAAGCATATCGGCGGCGATCTCAACTATGCGTGGCCCACAGCCGAGATTGCTGTGATGGGGCCCCAGGGAGCTGCGAACATCATCTTCAAGCGGGAAATCCAGCGGTCTGCAGATCCAGAACTCCGTGCCCAGGAACTCATTGCGGAATACCGTGAGAAGTTTGCGAATCCCTACATCGCTGCAGAGCGTGGATACATTGATGCTGTGATAGAGCCAAAGCAGACACGTGCAACTCTCGTTCGAGCGTTTGCAATGCTTGAGTCGAAGGAGCGTCCTTCCCATCGGGCACGTCATGCGAATATTCCGCTCTAGTCCCAGCATGAAGCAGGGTCCACAGTGATCCAGCACGGTGACCAGTACCAGAGATTCTGGACGGACTGCACTCTTGTCGTTCGGGAACCACTTCCCACTGGCAGACCAATCCCGGCAGCATCCGAAGTCATCCTGCCTCGTGAGACTGGCACAAGCGCAGAGCCGCTCGTGCCAGTGGATGGTCCTCGGGTAGCGGGTCAGCCTGTGTACTCCGAGTCAGGCTGGAAGAACTCGCATGCACAGGTAGTTGTGAGATCCATGGTGCGGGATCTCCTTGCTGAAGCCGCTTCCCATCTTCCTCCGCGCTTTGGACTGGCCGTTGCGGATGGGTGGCGGCCGCTTAGTCTGCAGGAGGACCTGTACACGGAAGCCTATCAAGACCCTGATCTTCCGCCCGGATTTGTCTCTCTCCCGGATCCCCGGCCTGAGCATGCACCACCACACGTGACAGGTGGCACTGTCGACTGCACCCTGTCATATGACGGTACTGCCCTTGCGCTTGGCACTGGCTTTGATGTGTTCAGTGCAGCTTCGAGAACAGATTCGTATGAACTCCAGCCTGGCACAGTCCGGTCACTTCGGAGGATGCTGTACTGGACCCTTGTGGACGCTGGATTTGTTGCCCTTCCTGAGGAGTGGTGGCATTACGAGTACGGAACACGCCGGTGGAGTGCTGTTCGAGGACAGCCCGTGCTCTTTGGGCCGACATCGCCCTTCTGAGGGCACATCAGTTTCCACCAGTTCCTGAAACTCAAGCCGCTTGCCAAATGGGTCCGAGATCTAGAACCGGCGTCTTCCTGGCCGTTCTCCGTCTGCCCGGGTGCATGAATATCCCGCGTGCTCCAGTCCCTCTTCGTCTGCATCGAGAGCATCGACAACAAAGCAGGGGATGTGCTTTCTGTGCAGGTGCGAATGGGGTCTTACAGCCAAGATGGAACACAGATGCGCCAGAGTGGAACCAGCAGCCACCTCGCATGCGGAGAAGCTCCGGCTTCGGGAGTTCCTTCATTCCGAGAAGATCTGAATAGAATCTCCTCAGCGTCTTCTTGACCAGTTGGCATTGCAGTCTGCACATGGTCGAAGGACTGTATCAGTGATGTCCGTACTGTCATGAGGCCTTTGACCGGATGTGCTTGAGACGGTGTCCCACCTTGAATGTTGTCGGCACGACAATGAGTGTGAGAAGGGTACTCGTGATGAGTCCCCCGATAACGGCAGTGCCGAGTCCCTGCGAGATGAGTGCACCACCTCCAGAGAGACCAAGTGCAAGTGGCAGGAGGGCAGCTATTGTCACGACTGCAGTCATGAGAATCGGCCGTGTCCGGGTTGTTCCTGCCTGGATGATTGCATCGGCTACGGGAATGCCTGTGCGCTGGCTCTGGCGGATGAAATCCACAAGAAGGATGGAGTTCGAGACGACAATGCCAATGAGCATGAGCAGTCCCATGAGTGATGGAAGGCCAAGAGGCGTGGCTGTGAGAGCCATGAGGATGAGGGCTCCTATGGATGCAAGGGGAAGTGCGACAAGGATGACGACTGGCACACCAAGCGATCCAAAGAAGACGACAAGGAGAAGGAAGATGAGCACGATTGCGACGAGTGCAGCAATGCCCATGTTGCTGAAGATGGACCCGAGCTGGGATTGAGAGGAGCCGGAAAACGTGATTGCTACACCAGTGGGAAAGGTTCGCTTCTCAAGGGTGTGCTGGAGGGAGAGCGCATCATTGCCACCAGTCGAGCCAGTAAAGGTTGCTTCAATCGTGGCAGATGGCTGGCCATTGAACCGTTCCACGGCTGCAGGTGCGAGAACGCTGGTGAAGCTGGCTACAGAGCCAAATGGAGTGAGTTTGGAGCCAAGGGGAACTTCGGAGATGACGCCAAGGGGATCTGCAGATGGAGTGAGTCCCAGATAGATGGGAACTGCATATCCGTTGTTGGCAACCGAGGTGATTTCCTGATGGCCGAGGAGGTAGGGGAGGGTGGACTGGATGTCCTGCTCGGTAAGGGCAGTCGATGCGACAGCACTGCTGTTGAGTGTTGCTGCAATTCGGGGCTCGTTGAGCGAAGTGGAAACGACAACATCTGTCGCATGTGGCTGAGCAGCAATGTATTTCTTGAGAAGGTTTGCCTGCTGGTCGAGGAGTGCCTGGGTGGGGGCTGTGAGGGTCGCCTGGAATGCGCCTGCATCTGGGCTGAAGGAGAAGCTTTGGACACTCACTACTGCTTCTGGGAATTTCTCCTTCGCGTAGTTCCGCACGGCAGCAACGCTAGCGTCGACATTTGCAGATGCCTTGAGGGAGATCGTGAACCGAGCTGTGTTGGGAGGCGAGGTGATCGTGATGCCAGCAGCCTGCTCTTGACCTCCGACAGTGAGTTCTGCAGTGGCTATTCCCGATACATGGTTCGTGAGTGCAGTTGAGAATGGTGCGACACTCGTGAGTGTGTCCTGGAAGGTTGTTGCACTCGGAAGGGTGATGGAAAGCGCCATCCCTTTCTCCTTTGCAGGAGGAATGAGCTGTTGGGGAAGCTTGCCACCGAGTGGCACAGTACCAAGAAAGAGGACTGCAGCAATGACGAGCACTGCTCCCTGGAGGAGCGGGCGATGCATGACTCCCCTGAGAACGGGCTGGGTAGTCCGCTCACCAAGAGTTTTCGCTCCTGGTCTGTGGTGGAGGGAACGGAGGAAGAGAGTGGCGAGAACGGGAATGAGAGTGATGGCAACAAAGAAGGAGGCGACAAGAGCAAGTCCAACAATGAGCGAGAAGCTGAGGAAGAAGGATGAGATTATGCCGCCGACTACTGCAATGGGTGCGAAGACAAGGATGGTAGAGAGGGTGGAGGAAGCAATCGCATTCATGACTTCCCTTGTTCCGGATATTGCAGCATCCTGAATGGTCTCTCCTGCCTGATAGTGGCGGTAGATGTTCTCAAGCACCACGATTGCATCATCCACAACACGTCCTACTGCTACTGTGAGACCAGCCATCGTCATGATGTTGAGGGTGAGGTTTGCGAGATGGGCAAGTGAGAGTGCAAAGAGGATCGATGTGGGGAGGCTGATGACAGTGACAAGTGTTGCCCGTACAGAGAAGAGAAACAGGAATATGACAATCATTGCGAGGATGGCGCCGAAGAGTGCCTCATGAAAGAGTCCATTGACGGAATCCTGCACATCCTGTGCGGACTGGTAGATGATGTGGACATTTTCTGAACCAAGATCTGCTCGACTCTGCTTCAGCACACTGTTGATGTTCGCAACAGTGGAGATGAGATTCGCATTGAGGCTTTTCAGGATGGAAAAGCTGATTGCGGGTTTGCCGTTGTAGTACGCAAGTCCTGCTGCAGGATTGGGCACTGATGTTACAGAGGCAACAGAAGCGAGCGGAACTGTCGTGCCTAGAGTGGTCTGTATGCGCAGGTCCCCAAGCGAGGAGAGAAGTCCTGGAGTTGGAGTGATATCAATGCCGAGCTGAAACTGATGTTCCTGGATGGTTCCGAGCTCTCCAGTAAGGGTATTTGTCCGCAGGGCATTGACAAGTGCATTCGTGCTGACATGGTCAGTGAGCATGCTCTTGGGATCCACTGTGATGATGACATTCTCTTCTGGAATTCCAATTGTGGATACCTGTGATACTCCGCCTGCATGCGAAAGACTGGGAAGCAGTGTGGAGTTCACATATTGGCCGAGCTTCGCTAGCGACTCGCCAGATCGTGGGGTTACGGCAAGATACTCGATTGGAGTGGCAGAAAGGCTCACGGCATTCACAGTAGGAGGCTGTGCCTGCGAAGGGAGGGATACACTTTGGAGTGCAGCCTGGATGTTGTGCGTATCAGTCGTCGGGTCTGTTGAGAGATCGAAGGTGATTTCAAGTACGGAAGTGCCATCGCTGCTTGTCGAGGTGATGTCACTGATGCCAGTTGTTCCTCGGACAGCATCGTAGAGTGGCTGTGTCACAGTGGAATCCACCTGCTGGGCTGAAAGTCCCGGCGCCTGTGTAATGACAACAACATCAGGGAACGCGATGTTTGGCAGGAGTTCCTCTGGAAACTGCATTGTCGAGAAGACACCAACAACGATGACCAGGAGTGCGAGAAGGATGACAACGGAACGGTGTCGAATGCTCCACGAAACGAGATGGGTCACGGCGTGCTCCTGGTAATTATCCCGGAAAGTCAATTAGCTGCAGGGTCAGTATCTCAAATTCGCATGTGACTTCATGAAGTAGGCAGGGTAATCCCGGTGATGTGGATGCCTGCTGCAGTGTGATAGGTACGGTTCATGCGGATGAGGAGGTGGGTGAGTGATTCAGTGATGCGTGAATACTTCAGTGGGCCACCGTAGACTGCACGCAGTCCCGGGATGGCCTGGAGTACGGACTGCAGGACTTCCACGTTGTGGGGCTCGTCAGCAACAAGGATTGCATCCTGATTCACTGCACCAGTGCCTTCCAGGACAACATTGCTCACAGTGTGAAGCCCTGCAACGATACGGGATTGAGGAAGGAGCTGCTGTGCATGTTCTCCAGCACTTGGTGGAGCCTCCCTGAGGGGAAACGGAACTGCAGTGCTCAGTACGATTTTCTCCGCACATGCCTTCTGGAGAGGTGGAAGGAGCTCATCATAGGAGGACTCGGGAATGGCGAGGATGACAATCGTTGCCTGTTTGCAGGCCTCCACGTTTGACATTCCACTCACGTGCAGCTTGTGTTCGCCTTCGGGATGGATTTCTCCAGCGAGTGACTCTGCAGAGGCTGCAGCAGTGGTGTTCGACCGTGATCCAATGACAATGGAGAATCCTGCATGAAGCAGCCTTCGTGCAAGGGAATGTCCGAGCTTTCCACTCCCTCCGATGATGGCAATGACCATGTCGTCCGGAGTGTTCGGATGTGTCATACCAGCACGGTATCACAACGGAAAAGCTTCCCCTATCTCACCATGCCATGTGACCGGGCTCCCATGGAGCGCTGAAGGAGAAAATCAAGTCGTGTGAGGGCATCAGCACGACGTGCTGCCCGTTCGACATCAGTGGTGAGCTGACGATGGCGGAGATATCGTGCAATGCTTTTCTGTTCGCACTCATCGCTAGTCGGAAGGGACATGTATTCGTTCATGCACCTTAGCGTAGGCAACGCAAAGGGACAGCTCCGGGACAAAGGAGGGATCACTCCGGACAGGCTGCGGACAGTGTCACGATACGATCAACGTGTGGAGAGGAGTGGCGCTCTTGTATGCTGCAAGAAGAGCAATACTGGCAGTAGCGTGGAGGCAGGGTAGCGTGAAGCTTCTCGAGTACCAAGCGAAAGAGCAATTGAAACGGT
>DAIDIX010000056.1 GCA_027451645.1 Candidatus Dormiibacterota bacterium
ATGTCGGTCATTCCCGTCCCTTTTTGACCGACATTTTCGCTTAACCGTTAGACCGACATTTTCCCTTAACCGCGACATCCACACCCTCAATGTCCGCCGAATGTCCGTGTTGATCCACTAGCCTAAATACAACTGGAGGAAGTAGATTATGGAATCAACTCAGCAGTCCGCCCAAGCGCCGTCACCCGATCTCCTCAATGCATTCGTTGAGTACGCACAGTCAACGTTCATACCTGCGCTGAGCGCCTTCTACAAGGGCGGGGCTGCGCATGTCGGAACAGTCTGTCCCATGCCAGACGATATGATGCCAAATCATGTGGGAGCATTCTATATCACTGCACGTCCACAAAGTCCCATGCTTACAAAGCTCCTCGGTGGAGCTTCGACACCAATCACTGCAATGTATGTGACGATGCAGACTGCAATCACAGTTGCTGCAGTTCTTGAGGGACGAACGAAATTTCTCGCTCCGCAGGAACGTGCTGCAGTCCTCAAGGGTTTCAAGACACAGCTGAAGTTTGTTGTCCATGAAGCTACGCACGCTGTCGGGGACAAGAATCTCGATACCTTCGAGGATGAAGCTGAACGCACTGCACGATCCCGAATGAATGCCTGGAAGGAGTCTGTCACTGAGCTTTCCACCCAGCTGTTTCTCAATGACATCATCAAGCAGGCAGGTCTTGATGCATGCGATCCAGAAGTTCTCAATGTCGAGCCGAGTGATACCGGAAGCTATGTCGGAACAGTGGATGCAACAGCGGAATTTGTTCGCGGTCTCAGCAACATGATTCCTGGCACAACCTTTGAAACAGAGCTCAAGACGCTCGTGGAAAAGGGATGTGGCCGTACTGCACTTGAACAGCTCATTGGTCGTGCCCTGGAAGCGAATGGTGTGAACGATCCCCGTCTCGTCACCCGCCTCTCCACCAGTGTTGCTTCTTCAATGGAACAGCTTGAAAGTACGTACAAACAGACTCTATCCCGGCTTGACAGGTCTCACATGGTTGAGGCACGAGATGCAATGGCGCAGCTTCGCAGCCGTGGACGGCTTCTCGGGAAGGAGCTTGTTCAGTCAGTCGATGAGGCAATCATGAACCCGCATGGACCAGCTCCACGCACTGCTGACCCACGGCAGACGCTTTCGCTTCAGGACCTCCGGGATCTCTTCGAAGGCAAGTACGGTGGTCTGCCTGAGCGTCCACTCCGACCTGGACAGGCAGCACAGGGCTACACGGGAATCCTTGTTCATCATGGGATTGCTGAGTGAGCACATCTGCAAAGCAGGCTCTCGCGATTGAGGAACAGCTCAAGAGACCTCTCGGGGAACTTCCGTCAGTACCAGAGATAGATGAAGCGCTTCGTTCTCTTCATGCCCTCCCCATCGATGATGAGTCGGATGCCATTGTCATACGGGATATTCTCGGTGCCTGCATGCAGCTACGGAATGCTGCTGTTCATGCAGCTTCCCGAAAGCGGTCTGAGTAGGAGACTACTGCTTCGCCCAAGCAGACATTTCCCTCATTCCTAGCAGGGCTGCTTGAGAATGAGAATGATTCCAATGAGGTTGAAGAGCCCATGTATGAGCATGCCAGGGAACAGTGATTTTGCACGCTCATATACGAGGGCGAGAATGATGCCTACAGCCCACAGCGGAAGCAGGAGCTGAAGGTCCGTATGGGCAAGAGAGAAGACAAGACCGCTTGCAACTGCAGCTCCCCACACGGGCATGTGCTTTCTCATCCAGCCATACAGGAATCCACGGAATGCCGTTTCCTCTGCAATAGGCGCGAAGAAGCAGACTGCAATGATTGCCAGGGCAAGAGCATTTCCATACTGACGTTTGATGATCTCGCACTGCGCTGTTGCTGGTTGATGCATGATCAGCTCACTCAGGAGGAGAAGGAGCATGCTCACGCCCTCAGCAACGATAACGACTCCAGGTGCAGCGACCATCCACCACCACGAAGTCGGTTTCTTCCATCCAACGACACCCAGTGAGGCGTGATGACGGAGCAGGACAAGACCAACCACTGGAATGAGGAGACCAAGATCAAAGGCGAACTGGAGGATGAGTGACCAGATCACAGGAATGTTCAGGGATGCAATTGCCTGAAGAGTGCCTCCCTTCGAAAGATACACCAGGATGACAACAAGCGGAAATGCCAGTTCCGAGAGGAGAAAGGCTATGACGAAGTACGCTGCAATGTCTATCCAGTCAAAGGGGACATCCCATCTCGACTTCTTCGGAGGAAGTACTTCAGGCAGGGGCTGCTGCGAAAGTGGTGGTGGATAGTTCACAACCCCATTGTCCCAGATGCTGCATGATGCATGAACGTCTCCCTATGCAATTGGCCGTGGAGTCGTAGTGGGATTGTTGAATGAGAGTTCTTCTGAATGTCCAAGTTCGACCACTACTCCAGGAGTGAGCGGAGTTCCCCCTGCACCGGGTTTCGCAGCAGTGACGGATACGCCATAGTACTGTGCCAGCCACTGGGCAGTCGCTTCGGACTGTGTTCCGCCTGTATTGATGACAGTAGTGCTGGCCTGCTCAGGAAGGGCACCCTGTGCAGATGTCTGAAGACCCACAGCACTGAGAATGGATGCCCATCTGACATCAGCTCCAGCCCCTGTACCGCTTGCATCCATGATCATGACTGGTGTGCGTGAGCTGAGAATCGAAGCGGGAACAAAGAGGTTCTGCATGAATCTGTGGAGCCAGGTGCCACTCATGTCGTCCGCAAACAGTGCGTATTCATCACAGGAGACGGGATAGTTGCACGTGTAGAGAAAGTTTCTGTTGTCAATGTCAAAACGCACAACACTCGATGTATGCACATTTTTCACAACAGAGTAGAGCGACTCGATGTCACCAATGGAAAGATTGGTCACCACATTGTTGCCCATTGCGTTGAGGAGATCAGGCAGATTCCCAAGCCCTCCAAGACTGACAACCTTCTTCTTGAGTGCTTCCACAATGAGTTCCTGACGACGACTCCGGGCAAAGTCCGACCCCTCATTGTTGTCGAGTGAATGCCGTGATCGTGCAAACTCGAGTGCCTGTGTTCCGTTCATGTGCTGGAGACCCTGATTGAAATGGATGGTCATGAAACCACAGTTTCCCTGTGCGCACTCCCCTGCTGGGTACTGATAGTCCGTAAAGGTGTCTGGAACATTCACCGTAATGCCACCAACTGCATCGACTGCATCCTTGAATGCCTGAAAATCTACCCCGACAAAGTACTGGATGGGGATGCCAAGCAGTGTGGACAGTTCATTGTCTGCAAGCTCACCACCTCCGTACATGCCGGAATACACTGGCGATGCAACTGGCACACCTGCGTACCCTATCTCATAGGCTTCATTGATTTTTCCTGCTACTGTCTTGCCACCGCCAATGGGAATGTTCACAAACCAGTCCCGCGGAATGCTCACTTCCGAGACAGTTGGAGGCCCTGACGGATGGGGCTGAATGGATATCACCATGATGGAGTCACTGAGATATGCACCATCATGACCTGAACCACCATATCCATACAGGGCAATATTGATGCGCTGGTACGAACCTGTCGCATTTGCAATATGGGAACCATGCCCTCCTGACAGTGCCTGGACAGCAGCAACAACAGGATTCTCATGTGTTGCATTGCCAAGTGCAAGAAAGAGCCGTGCTCCCCAGCTCCCCACAAGGACCACAACAACTGCAGTTGCAAGAAGAACGATTCGCCTTGTCAGTCCAGCAGGAGTGTGAATCCCACCCTTCGATCGACGTCTTCTATGGGGGCCACTTCGTTCAGAAGCTGGCATGTGGGGACGCAGCCCCCGTGCCACGGGACTGTTCCCCGCTCCATACCGCTGGTGCCACTCTGCAATCGCATTGAACTGGGCAGCACTGCGAGTGTTCATTGGTACTCGATCTCCACTGGTTGGTGCGTTACTGTTCTGTTACACAAGCAGACATTAGCGTACCGCACAACTGCAGTGCGCGACACGAATTCGCTGTGAATCTAGTGTGAGAGGAGATGTCGGGCTATGACGATCCGCTGGATCTGATTCGTTCCTTCATAGATCTGCGTGATCTTTGCATCCCGCATCATCCGCTCCACAGGATACTCATCAATGTAGCCATAGCCCCCAAGGATCTGGACAGCATCTGTGGTAACCTTCATGGCTGTATCAGAGGCAACAAGCTTCGCTATTGCAGCAATGTGCGTGAGTTCGGGATCATGAGCATCAACCATCTCTGATGCACGTTCCACCAGCAGACGTGAAGCCTGCACCTGGGACTCCATGTCTGCAAGCATGAACTGGATCGCCTGATACTCAGCTATCGTCTTCCCGAACTGGTGGCGCTCCTTTGCATACTGTGCTGCGTAGGTCAGTGCTCCCTGCGCAATGCCACATGCCTGGGCTGCAATTCCCGGTCGGGACCTGTCAAGCACTTTCATCGCGATGCCGAAGCCATCGCCTTCCTCACCAAGCCTGTTTGCGGCAGGCACCTCGACATGGTCGAAGACGAGCTCTGCAGTATTGCTTCCACGAATGCCAAGTTTCCCGTGAATGGTATTCGCTGTGAATCCCTTGAGCTCCTTCACATTCTCCAGTACAAATGCGCTCACACCCTTCGAGCGCTCTGAGCGGTTGGTTTTTGCGAAAACAGTGACAGTATCCGCAACTCCGCCTCCCGTGATCCACATCTTGCTTCCCGTGATGACATATGTGTCGCCATGACGTTCCGCATACGTCTCCATTCCTGCAGGATCGCTCCCAGCTCCAGATTCACTCAGTGCATATGAGCAGAGCTTCCTGCCCGATGCGATGTCGGGAAGGAACCGTTTCTTCTGTTCATCAGTGCCAGCTATCGTGATGGGGTATGACCCCAGCGACTGGACTGCAAGGATAAGGGAACTCGTTGCACAGGCAGCAGCAATGGTTTCTATCACTCTGTTGAGAAGCACTGCACTTCCCGAGATGCCCCCATACTCTTCCGTGAAGGGAATCCCGAAAATGTCCTGGCTGCGGTACAGGTCGACAATGTCCCATGGGAATTCCTGTGTCCGATCAATGTCTCGTGCTCTCGGAGCGATCTTGTCATGTGCAAGTGTCCGGACTGACTCAAGAATGAGTGCATGCTCTTCTGCAACAGCATTTCCCATGATGTGCCTCCTGTGTACCCCAAGTGGGGGATGGTTTCAGCTCAGTGTGTGCCTACCCGCACCAGTGTAGCCTCTCCCTGTGCCAGTCCACTGCAGATGCCTGCAGCACCTACTCCGCCTCCCCTTCGACGAAGCTCGAAGATGAGTGACATCAGTATCCGCGCACCGCTTGCACCTACAGGATGTCCAACTGCAATGGCACCACCATTGACATTGACAACATCATCGCTTATTCCAAGCATTGCAATGCTGTTCAGTGCAACAGCAGCAAATGCCTCATTGATCTCGTACAGCACAATGTCTTCCTTGCGCACGCTCCCTTTCGACTTTGCGAGTGATCGCTCAATCGCCATTGCTGGCACAGTTGCAAGATATGGATGCTCGTCCGCTGAATCGCCACCAGCTATCCATTCCGCAAGAATGGGCTTCCCTTCCCGCTCTGCCCGTTCACGGCTCATGAGCACGAGAGCTGCAGCCCCATCAATCACTCCTGGAGCGTTACCAGCAGTGATCGATCCATCCGGCGCAAATGCTGGCTTCAGAGCAGCGAGCTTCTCCAGTGTCGTTTCAGGCCGTGGGGGTTCATCCTCGGAGATAGTTTCACTCCCAACTGTCAGCTGAACTATTTCCTCAGCGAACTTGCCTGCAGCCCGTGCAGTCTCAAATCGCTGCTGCGACTGTAGGGCATAGGCATCCTGCTGCTCCCTCGTGTACCCCTGCTCAGCTGCGACATCTCCCCCATGGACACCCATGTGAACATTGTCCACTGGACAGCAGAGACCATCCCGGATCATGGAATCGATGATGTCCGCATTGCCCATCTTCACTCCTCTCCTGAGGGATGGCAGGAGATGGGGAGCATTTGTCATGGACTCCATGCCGCCAGCAACAACAATGTCTGCCTCACCGGAGGCAATAAGGAGGGCACCAAGATTCACTGCCTTCAGGGAACTTGCACACACCTTGTTCACGGTAAACGATGGCACTGATGTGGGGAGTCCTGCCAGTAGCCCTGCCTGTCGAGAAGGAACCTGTCCCTGGCCCGCTGCAATGACTGTTCCCATGATGAGGTGGTCTACATCCTTTCCCGACACACCAGCTCGTTCAAGTGCTCCACGGATTGCATGGGCTCCAAGTTCTGGAGCCTGGAGCTTGGCAAGCTTCCCTGCGAGACGCCCGAACGGTGTTCGTGCAGCACTCACTATGACAACGTCATTCATCTTCTCTTTCCCTTATCCCTGAGGACCATTCGGCTCGACCCGGATTCCCTTTGGAGCAAGCACTTCCCGGGCAATAAGCAGTCGCTGAATCTCGCTTGTTCCCTCACCGATCTCATTAATCTTGACATCCCTGTAATACCGGGCAACAGGCGACTCCTCCATGAAGCCAAACCCGCCATGGATCTGCACTGCCTGATTTGCACACGCAGTCGCGACTTCCGATGCATGGAGTTTCGCCATGGATGCGTACTTTCCTGGCTGCTTCCCCGTATCGATGATGGAAGCTGCCTTCCACGTCATGAGACGTGCAAGTTCAATCTGCGTTGCCATGTCCGCAAGCTTCATCTGCGTTGTCTGGTATGCAGCAATGGGATGTCCAAACTGCATGCGGTCCGAAGAGTACGAAACACTTGCATCAAAGCATGCCTGGGCAACGCCAACAGCAAGCGCAGCAATGGCAACCCGCCCCCCTTCCAGGGTCCCGAGGAACTGCCTGTATCCTTTTCCTTCGACGCCAATGACATTGCTGTACGGCACATGAACATCATCAAAGAGGAGTTCCCTCGTGTCTGATGCATGCCACCCGAGTTTCCTGTACTTGGGAGCCTGTGTATACCCTGGTGTGCCACGTTCAATGGCAATAGTGGAGATGGCACGCTTGCCATGGTCCTCCCCAGTGACAGCAGTAATCGTGACACCTGCACTGATCTCCGTTCCGGCATTCGTAATGAATGCTTTCCTGCCGTTGATGATCCACTCATCACCACTTCGGACTGCACGGGTTTGCGTACCGTATGCATCAGATCCAGCACCTGGTTCAGTCAGGCCAAATGCCCAGAGCCGCTTTCCTGCAAGGAGATCTGGCAAGTACTTCGCACGCTGGTCATCTGAACCGAAACGGACAATTGGCGTGATGCCAAGGGATACGGCAGCCTCAAGGGTGATTGCAACACTTGCATCCGCCCGTGCAAGCTCTTCAAGCACAAGGCAGTAGGCGAGGAAATCTCCTCCTACTCCCCCTACCTCTTCGGAGAACGGAAGACCGAAGAAGCCAAGCTCACCCATTTTCGCCACGATGTCATACGGAAATTCACCAGAGAGATCATACGAGGCAGCCTTCGGAGCAACGACCTCGTCAGCAAAGGACCGCGCAAGACCACGAAGATCCTCCTGGGTGGGAGAGAGATCGAAGTTCATCGCAACTTCTCTCAGCGGATGTGGGCAGCAGTTGATGTCATTCGGGCAGCAACTGCAGTCACCACTTCCTCGATCGTGTCAGCAACAGTAACACCCGCATGCTGCAGTGCATCAACTTTGCTCTGCGGACTCCCCATCGTTCCACTGATGATGGCACCAGCATGACCCATGCGCTTTCCTGGCGGCGCAGTCCGCCCACTGATGAATGCGACCACTGGCTTGTGGAAGCTCCGCTCAATGTATGCAGCTGCCTCCTCCTCGTCTGAGCCTCCGATCTCGCCGATGAGAACAACTGCCTCAGTTTCCTCGTCTGCTGCAAAGAGCTCAAGGACATCGGTGAAGGAAAGTCCGTGAATGGGATCCCCGCCTATGCCAACTGCAGTACTCTGTCCAAAACCTGCCTGCGAAAGCCCCTGAATGACTTCATACGTAAGCGTGCCACTCCTGGCAACGATCCCAACCTTTCCCTTCTTCCCGATGTGATTGGGAATGATGCCCACCTTGCACTCCCCAGGAGTCATGATCCCTGGACAGTTCGGACCAAGTAGCCGCACACCCATCTCGTCGCACAGTGCTCGTGCCCGTACCATGTCGAGAACTGGAATGCCCTCAGTGATGCAGATGATGAGGGGAATCCCTACTGTTGCTGCTTCCATGATTGCATCAGCTGCAAATGGAGGTGGAACAAATATGCCAGTGACATTCGCATTCGTTGCCTTGACTGCTTCCTCAACCGTGTCGAAGAGTGGAATTCCATCGATTTCCTGGCCACCCTTGCCTGGAGTAACTCCACCAACGATGGGAGTTCCAAATGCACGCATCTGCTCTGTGTGAAAGCGGCCCTCGCGCCCAGTCATGCCCTGAATGATGACCCTGCTCGATCGATCGACCAATACTGACATTGACGTATCTCCTTATGCATTCCGCGTGAGCGAGACAATCGCCTCTGCTGCTTCCGCTGCACTTGTCCCCGGCACTATACCCGCATCCCTGAGGAGCTTTCGGCCCTCCTCTTCCTGCGTCCCTGTCATGCGGACAACAAGTGGCTTTGTGATATGAAGCTCATCCCGGGCCTGAATGATTCCCCGTGCAACTTCATCACATCGGGTTATCCCACCGAAGATGTTGATGAAGATTCCCCTCACCTTCTCATCCATGAGGACCATCTCCAGCGCATTCTTTACCTTGTCGCTGGAAGCGCCACCACCTACATCAAGGAAGTTCGCTGGTTCACCACCATGCTGCTTCACGAGATCAAGGGTGTTCATCACAAGTCCTGCACCGTTGCCAATGCACCCCACATAGCCATCGAGATGGACATAGGTAAGGTTCCGCTTCCGTGCTTCCCGCTCGAAGGGATCACTGTCGACGAGGGAACCACCACCTTCTGCTGCCAGTTCCTTGTGAAGTGACTCGTGCCGGTACAGCGCACTCTCATCGATCTCGATCTTCGCATCTGCTGCAATAACCTTTCCGTCAGCAGTGATCATGAGAGG
>DAIDIX010000057.1 GCA_027451645.1 Candidatus Dormiibacterota bacterium
TGACCGTGGCCTCACCTGCACTCGGATCGAAAGCAGTGGAGGATTTCTCGAGCGGAAGAATGCAACACTCTTCATTGCAGTGGATGAGGAGCGGGTTGATACGGTTGTCGATCTCATCACGAAGCATGTGAAGGAGCGGGTGGAGACCCTGCAGGCATCATCAGCTGCAGTAGCTGCACCGCTTGCCTCATTTGTGCCACCACCTGTTGATGTGGAGATTCATGGTGCGACGATCATTGTTGTGCCAGTGGATCGGTTTGAGAAGATCTAGCTGCGGGGAGGGAGCACAATGCAGATGTCGCCTGCTGGGACGACACGCTCCACTTTCGATTCGAGGAGTACGACACGGACACCGGGAAGCGTTTTTGTTCCTGGCTGCCAGCCGTCAAGGAACAGTGCAGTAGATTCACCCCAGGTTGATGCATTCCGGACTTCCG
This sequence comes from Candidatus Dormiibacterota bacterium, assembly GCA_027451645.1. GTDB lineage: Bacteria > Chloroflexota > Dormibacteria > Aeolococcales > Aeolococcaceae > JAJZLL01. The sequence goes on from DAIDIX010000057.1 coordinate 438, forward strand.
TGCCATCCGTGAAGGACATCGTGCCCCGCTTTGTGGCATAGCCGAGCTGCACAGCACCCCCTGTCCTGAGGACACAGTCCAGTTCAGCAAGAGGGAGTGCAGCGGGGAAGAGGCCAGGAGTTCCCAATGCTGTTTCGAGCAGGGGATGGGAGGTGTCAGAAAAGGACTGCTGGAGCGCCTTTCGTTCCGCATGGGAGGCCATGCGCTCCCTGCGGCGTACCTCAGTTGCAATGGCAGCGTTCGTCTGTCGGATGGAGTCGAGTACAGCCCTGATGGGAGCGATCTGCTCTTCGAGAGCGCGTGCTCGTTCATTGAGTTCCTGCACATAGCGGGCAAGTTCCGCATCGCTTGCAGCATGGAGATCTGCAGGAAGGTCGGGGAGATTCATGTCGCCGGAACGTGATGTGTCCATATCACGATGATGCATGAAAAACGCATACCATGGACAATGTGCAGTGCACACCAGTAGGGAGTTCACGCCTGCACCTTGGAGGAATGGTATGGCTACGATGTTGCACGATGCAGTCAGTGTTGAGGTGACAGACAGCGTCATGGTCGCGACGCTTTCACACCCTCCAGTAAACGCCATCAGCCAGGCAGTCATGCGTGGCGTGCAGGATGCGCTCCGGATGGCGGAAGACGATCCATCCTGCCATGCAGTCGTCATTACTGGTGCAGGGGAGAAGGCATTCAGTGCTGGCGCCGATATCACGGAGTTCGCTACCCTTGGGGCCGAGGCAATTGCAAATGGCCAGGCAATGACCCTTGCAATGGAGTCCTGCAGCCTTCCGATCCTTGCAGCAGTGAATGGAATTGCGTATGGTGGCGGGTGTGAACTTGCAATGGCATGCGACATACGAATCGCTGCGGACACTGCGCGGTTCGGTCAGCCTGAAGTCAATCTTGGCATCATTCCTGGGTGGGGCGGTACGCAGCGCCTTCCACGATATATTGGAAGATCTCGGGCACTCGAGCTCATGCTGCTCGGTACGCCAATACCTGCAAGCACTGCACTCGAGCTCGGTCTTGTGAGCGAGGTCGTTCCCAAGGAGGTCGTCCTTCAGCACACTATTGAGAAGGCACGGCTCCTCGGTGCGAAAGCTCCCCTTGCCGTGAAGGCAATCAAGCGGGCAGTGGCGGAAGGAGTAGACCAGCCCATTGCAAAGGGGCTCGAAGTCGAGAAACGGGAGTTTCTTGGAGTTTTCAGCAGTGACGATGCAAAAGAGGGTGCAATGGCGTTTCTCGAGAAGCGGGAGCCCCAGTGGAACGGCCGATAGGCCATTACATGATCCGGAACCCTGATATGTGTGATGCATAGGAGGAGTGCATAGTGAACGTGACGGATGTACTGAGCCCAGTTGCAATGGCATGCCTGCTCATTGCGAGTGGAGCAGCAACGTGGCACCGGTGGCGGGCTCTCATCCGCATGATGAACACGGCAAAAGGGAAGGCAGACCGCTTCCGTGACATTCCGAAACGCATTTCCGGCTTCTTCGAATATGTACTTGGCCAGGCCCGACTTCTCCGGTGGCCATATGCAGGGATTGCCCATGCATTTATCTTCTGGGGGTTTCTTGTCCTGCTGACTGCAATACTGCAGGGAATCGTTGAGGCGTTTATTGTTCCATTCCAGTTCAACCACTTCCCAGCAGCCCCAGCAATTGCAGTGCTGCAGGATATCTTCTGCACACTGGTGCTTGTTGGAGTCGTGTTTGCAGCGTTCAACAGGCTCGTTATCCATCCCATCCGCTTCAGGGGAAGTCACAATGGTGAAGCGCTTTTCATTCTTGGATGGATAGCACTCCTCCTTGTGGCAATGGAGTGCAATTACGCAACAAAGATTGCGGAAGGCGATGCTGCTGCTCTTGGACAGTACCGGCCATTTGCACGCCTCCTCTCCCATCTCTTTACGGGCCTTGGACCCTCAAGCACTGCGCTCATCGTGCTTCATGGCCTCTTCTTCTGGAGCCATCTCATTCTCGTTCTTGCCTTCCTTGTCTACCTTGGCTACAGCAAGCATCTCCACGTCATCACTGCAGCGCCAAATGTGTTCTTCAGATCGCTTGCTCCGAAGGGGCGACTGCCGCTTCTCGATATCGATGCACTCATGGAGTCTGCTGAGACCGAGGATGTCCACTTTGGTGTTGCAAATGTCCATGAGTTTTCCTGGAAGGACATGCTCGATCTTTACACGTGTACGGAGTGTGGCCGTTGCCAGACGCATTGCCCTGCGTACAACACGGGAAAGCCGCTGTCGCCAAAGACGCTCATTACGGATCTCAGGGATGCTGTCTACGAGGCTGCTGCAGGAAGTCCTGTCTCGGAACTCCACCACGGTGCACATCCTGCAAACGCTCCAGACGATGCCACATATCGTGACAGTGCTCCAATGTGGCTGACAAACCGGCAGGAGAAGGAGCTTCCCGGTGCATTCCAGCCGTCATGGATTGCTCCCGATGCACTGAAGCTTGAAGGGGAGACCCGTGCACTTCATGGTGAGACTATCCTTGATGACACACTCTGGGCATGCACAACATGTGGAGCATGCATGGATCAATGTCCCGTGTTTATCGAACATGTGCCAAAGATCATCGAGATGCGCCGGAATCTTGTTCTCGATGAGTCCCGCATACCAAAGCAGGCAGAAACAGCCCTCCGGAACATTGAGACTCTCGACAATCCCTATGGACTTCCCCAGCAGGCACGAAGCGAGCTCTCTGCAACCTTCGGTGTGCCAACCATCAAGGAAAAGCCTGATGCTGAGTATCTGCTGTGGATTGGCTGTGCAGCAACGTATGATGAGCGGGCAAAACAGGTCATGGAAGCGCTTATCGGCATCCTGAAGCGTGCCTCCGTGTCCTTTGCCATACTCGGTCCAGAGGAACACTGCACTGGGGATCCAGCACGAAGGCTCGGCAATGAGTATCTTTTTCAGGAGAAGGCGAAGCAGAATGTGGAAACAATGAACCGCTATCAGGTGAAGCGTGTCATCACGAGCTGTCCCCACTGTTTCAACACGATCGCCAATGAATATCCGGAGCTTGGCGGCACATACACTGTCATCCACCACTCCCAGCTCATCAATGATCTCCTCGCATCAGGAGCAATTACGCCAAAGAACGCCATCAATGAGACTGTGACCTACCACGACTCGTGTTACCTGGGGCGGTGGAACAATGTATTTGCTCCACCACGTGAGATTCTTGAGCGCATACCGGGCCTCAAGCTTGTGGAGATGGCCCGGAGCAAGTCCGAGGGAATGTGCTGTGGAGCAGGAGGCGGAAGGATGTGGCTCGAGGAGACGAGTCCTCGGATCAATCATGAGCGAGTGGAACAGGCACGATCCACTGCTGCCTCCAAAGTGGCAACAGCTTGTCCATTCTGTCTTGGCATGTTCGATGAGGGAATTGCTGCAAAGGAGCTGGCAGGCAGTCTCGATGTCGACGACATCGCCATCTATGTTGCACGCTCCCTCATGGAGGCGGAGACTGCTCCCCATGGAGAGCTGAAGGGAGAGAGCAGCTAGGCTGCTGTCTCGTCAGGCCAGGTGACATCAACCCGGGTGGTCGCCTCGACAAGCTGCTGGGCAGCTTTCGTATAGCGCACGAGAGTGGTGAAGTTTCCCTTGAGCTTGATCTGGCCGAGCACCATTGCCTTGATGGGATCGAGTTCCTTCTTTGCGACCTGCTTCCAGCGCGAGTAGGAACCTGTGAGCACATAGTCCGCGGAATTTGCATCATCAAGACTGCAGATACGGACTTCACGTGCCTCGCCATGCCAGAGATCCATGTACACTCCGTACGTTTCAGCAACATGCTTGTCTGGCTCAGCAAGGACAACAAGGCTTACCGTTCCTTCCCACGTTGCTGCAGCCGCCTTGTAGGCATCGGATGTGTTGATCTCATTTTTGAAGGCCGAAGCCCACTCTGGGGAGTATGCGAGAACGCTCATGAAAGTCTCCTGTGATGACATGTCCAGTTAGGACTATAACGCGGGAACCCGGGTGTGGCAACGGCCGAGGCATAGGGTCTGCCATCATCAAAGTGAAAGACTCGACAGGAAATACTGTACGATACAATCCCTGTACACCGCCTCACATGACAAGGAGCATCCGCATGCCGCAGAACGCCAGGAATACTGCCTCGAAGAAAGCCCTGCAGAAGACAAAGGGGAAGGGGAGTCGGCACCAGGAGGTTCTCCCATGGTGGCAGAGCACATGGCTCCTTGGAGGAGTTGTTGTGATCGTGGCTGCAGTTGTTCTTGTCTTTGTCATTGCGCAGAAGACCCAGCAGCCCCAGGAGACTGGTATTGGATCGAAACCGGTTCCTGCAGGTGTGCAGGCTGTCATTCTCCATCCTGATGCAGCAGTACTCAATGCAGTAGGGCTTGGGAGCATCAAGCCAGCACAGGCACAGATCTACAGGGTCCCTGCCTCTGCCAATGAGCCATTCCTGAAGACCAGCGGCAAGCCTGAGTTCTTCTACCTCGGTGCAGAGTACTGCCCCTACTGCGCTGCAGAACGGTGGAGCTTCATCATCGCCCTGAGCCGGTTTGGGACCTTCAGCAATCTCCACCTCATGCAGTCTTCCTCGACTGATGTGTACGCCAATACGAACACCTTCACGTTCTACGGAAGCAGCTACTCGAGCAACTATGTTTCCTTCGTTCCTGTGGAGGGAGAGGACAGAAACCAGAATCCGCTCCAGACTCCAACTGCAGCCCAGTCAGCGCTCGTGCAGAAGCTTGACTATCCCCCGTATGTTCCATCGGTCCAGGGCAGCAGTGGAGGAGCCATTCCATTCTTCTCGATTGCAAACCAGTACATCGGATCTGGCTCTGGGTATCTTCCCAGTGTCCTGGGTGGACTCAACTGGCAGCAGATCGCGAACCAGCTGAAGAATCCCCACTCAACTGTTGCGCAGGCAGTGCTTGGCAATGCGAACTACCTTACTGCAGCCATCTGCTCAGTGACACATGATGCACCTGCGAATGTCTGCACGTCACCGATGATCAAGAGCATCCAGAAGCAGCTTCCGAAGTAGAAGGGAGTTTTTCTTCCCTGACGTACGGATCAGGCTCACAGTCTCCATTCGGGACGCAGGAGCACCTGCACTTGCGTGCTGCGATCTTACTCGGTTTCCTCCTCGCGGGAGAAGAGCACGTACGTGATGATGACGAGAAAACCCGAGAGAGCCATGTAGGGAATGGTGATGAAGCCCCACACCGTGATTGGCTGGACTGAGCATGGAACAAGGAGACTGCAGCCAGGGAAGGATGTGATGTGCAGTGCATTCTGAATGGATGTCAGGTTGATGTGGATGATGGAAATCACGCTGCCGAGAATGGCAAGTGGAAGGGCGTACCACTTGATGTAGGTGCGGTCCCTGAGAAAGAAAGCGAATCCAAGAATGAACGCCTGCGGATACATGGCAATGCGCTGGAACCAGCAGAAATCGCACGGAGTGAGATGCTCTCCGAACTGGAGAAACAGACTCCCGAGCATGCAGACCATGGCGACAATCCATGCAAAGCCAAAAGCAGGTGTGCTGAAACGGCTCCGGAACTGCATCCAGCCCAGTCGTGAAGCTTCATTGCGGCGGGAGATGAGCCATCCCAGTACCATGGCGAGTGTTGCAGCATTTGCAACGAGTGCAAGAAAAGCGAACGTGTCGTTGATGCCTGTAAAACTCATGAGATTGTCCTTCAAGCGGCCTGTCCGTGAACTGTGCAGGAAGTTCTCGCACCAGTGTACGCTGTGTTCCTCCTGCTGATGTGTGCACGATGCAGTTCTCCTCAGCGTGACACCCCTGTGACGCAGCAGACAGCGTGTGGGAACGTGACGTAGGCTTGTAGCATGCGAACAGCAGATGTGCGAAAGACGGCTGAGCTCCGACAGGTGCTTCGTGAGCTGGCAACTGCAGCTGCAGAACGGCATGAGGACGACGTGTCGAACGCACTGGGAAAACTGGTGGCTCTCGATGTCCTCAGTGCAGTGCGTACTGGCATTCATGCTGTGGATCCTGATAGTGGAGATGTCTCCGACATTGCTGACTGGCAGGAGTGGGTGCACAGTCGCATGGATTCGGCTTCAGGCAGGACAGACATTGTCCGCATGGCATATGCAGCACTCGATTCCGTCGCTGCCCTGGATGTACCAGGAGGAGGGAGATCTCTCTAGGAGACGTGAATTTCCCTGCCCGTTCCTGTGTCTCGCGCCACCACAAGCCAAAGGCCAATGCATCCGAGGATGAGTGCGACAGGAAGGAGTCTCCCAGGGGGGGCTGGCGCGCTGTTGCCAGCATCAAGCACTGACACAATGTTGATGGCAATCCAGATGGATATCAATGGGAGCCATGATTTCGCATGCGGAGCTGCGCTTCCAAAGGGATGTGGTCCATGCAGTACCAGCCAGCCAGCAAGAAAGGGGAGAAGGATCACGAGGTCGTACACAAGGACATGAGGTGCAAGGAGCAGTGAGCCTGCACTGCCGATGAGGAGCATGGAGGGGAGGGAGAGCCTTCCACGGTGGTACGCAGTTCCAACACAGACGAGTGCAGCACAGCATGCGAGGTCGAGGAGGAGTGTGACAGGTATGAGCATTCCACGGCCATGGATCCAGCTTGCTGCGAGTCCGAGAATACCCACAGTCGTTGCAGGACTGGGTGAGTGGACAGCAAGACTCCAGGTGGAGAAGAACTGGAGACTTGCATGCAGTCCTGCGAGGGCAAGTGTAGCAGCAGCGAGCACTATTCCTCCAGCTGCTGCTCCCAGGAAAGCTCGCCACTCGCGGGAAGCGATAAGCACAACTGCGATTCCGAGACCAAGCTGGGGCTTTGCAAATGCAATGCCGATCACAAGGATGCTACCTGCAAGAAACGGCATCTTTCTGTTCCATGCCAGCAGTGCGCATCCTGCAGCGCAGGCTACGACGCCATCCCACTGGCCAAGGAGTACGAGAAGAAGAGTGGGAATCGAGGTGCCAAGGATGAGGCCAAGCGAGAGGACATGACGCCATGATGCTCGCACTGCGCGTGCACCCAGAGCGATGCCAGCAGTGGTCAGGAGGAGCTGTGAGAGCGAGAAGACGACGTATGCAGTGGGAAGGCTGAGGAATGAGATGGGAATGGTGATGAATGCAGTGAGGGGAGGAGTAAGGAATGGAAGTGTGAAATGCGCTGTGGACGGAAGAAATGCCTGATGGACTGCATGTTCAAGACCCTCGTCATACAGGCGTGAAGGACCAAAGTGTGTCCAGACATGGGCTGCAACATACGTTGCGGAAAAATCGCTTCCGCGGGCATGCAGTGGGGTGATGACATGCATCCATTCGACGAGAAGCAGGATGATGCCGATGCAGCCTGCGAGGAGTGGGAGCCACGCTGGTGTCGTGTGCCGGTGCATGGTAGGACGGTACCATACCTTTTCCATGATCAGGCAGTTGACACGATGCGTGCAGGTCGGTGCCGGAGTCCAAAGAGGAGAAGGATTGCGGATACTGCAAGAAGCCACGGAACGAGCTTCCCGGGTGCATAGGGTGCGAGATGGCCGAAATCAAGACCTTCTGCAATGAGTCCTGCACCCCAGAATCCAAGGAGAACGGGAATGCCCATCTCGAGTCCAACGATTCCCCGCTTTGTGGCAGTGAGCTGCTCCCTGGCAAGTTCGCACATGGGTGGGACGAGGAGAACCAGGTCGTGCATGAGGAGATGGGGACACATGAGAAGAGTGATGATGACAGTACCAGAGAGATCTTCGGCTGTGGGACTCCCATGTTTCCGGATGCGCCGACCAAGAATGACGGCACCTGCAATGCAGAGGAGTGTGCCTGCTCCAGTGAGAATCGAAGTTGGCAGAGTGTTCCCAAACCAGGATCCAAAGACTCCTGAAAGTCCTTCAAAGGAAGCATACGGCCACATGGTGGCATCGTGCATGAGGAGCGAGACGTAGTCTGCAGTGCCATGGGTGCCCAGGAGCAGAATGGTGCTGATGCCAACGACGAATCCTGAAGCGAGTGTCGGCACGATCATGTCCCAGGTGCCAGCAGCGAGAAACGCGATGCCGATACCGAGTGCGAGATGTGGTTTGAGGGCAAGCATGGGGATGAGGATGAGGAGAACTCCCCGGCTCCTGAGTCCTGTCCGGAATGCAAGGAAGCCTGCAGCAGTCGTGAGGACAAGAATGCCATCCCACTGTCCAAGGAGCATGAGTGCAAGCAGTGCAGGCGTGCCAAGAGCGAGTGCAACAAGTGCAATGGCGTGAGATCTCGTCAGTCCGGTTGGCCGGCTGGATACGAGAATGAGTGCTCCGAGTATGACTGCGAGGAGCTGGATGATGGAGAAGATCCGGTAGGCGATATCGAGTGGCAGAGCAGCTAGGGGAAGGGTGAGTAATGCAGCAAATGGCGGGTTCACGAAGGGGAGATTGCCTTCGTGGTCAGGAGAAATGAGGTCTGCATGCACGACATTCTGGAGCGAAGCGTTGTAGAGCTGATGGAACCCGTGGTGGAGAAGGATAGTGGCACCAGCGAATGTTGATGTGAAATCACTCCTGCCTATGTTGTGTGAGGACACAGTCCA